>NZ_PSUC01000079.1:0-17350 GCF_002931635.1 Rathayibacter sp. AY2B7
ACAGCGGTGTAGTTCTCCGGCGGACGGCCACCAGGGCCGTCGCCTCACGGTCGTCGTCGCGGTGCAGCGAGGTGGCGAACCCGGCCGCCTGGAACGCGGAGGCACTCGCCGCAGCCTGATCCGCGCCGACCTCGATCACGACGACGCCGTGCGGTGCGAGCCACGCCCCCGCCTCCTGAGCGATGCGGCGGTGCAGGGCGAGCCCGTCCGACCCGCCGTCGAGCGTGAGCATCGGCTCGTGCACCCGGGCCTCCGGCGGCATGAGCGCGATCGCCGCGGTGGGGACGTAGGGGGCGTTGACGACGACGACGTCGATCCGCCCGCGCTCACTCCCGGGGAGCGCGTCGAAGAGGTCGCCCTCGTGGACGTCGGCGCGGCCTGCGAGCGTGCGGCGCGCGCAGGCGACGGCGGCGGGGGAGAGGTCGGCGGCGAGCAGGCGGACGTCCGGCCGCTCCTCCGCGATCGACCGGGCGAGGGCGCCGGATCCGCAGCAGAGGTCGAGCACCACGGCGCCGCCCGGGAGGACCTCCAGGGCGCAGTCGACCAGCCACTCGGTGCGCACGCGGGGCACGAAGACGCCGGGTGCGACGGGGACGCGCAGGCCGCGGAAGGCGACCCAGCCGAGGATCTGCTCGAGGGGCTCGCCCGTCTCGCGGCGGCGGAGCAGCAGCTCGAGGTCGGAGGAGGAGCCGGCGGCCTCCTCGAGCAGGCCCGCCTCCTCCTCGGCGAAGACGCAGCCGGCGGCGCGCAGACGCTCCACCGACGACGAACGCCCCGTCGGCGGACCGGACGGGGCGTCGTTCACGACGGGGGGAGGCTCAGCGCCAGCGCGTCGTCATCAGGAAGCCGATGAACGCGATGCCGAAGCCGATCAGGATGTTGAGGTTGCCGAGATCGGGGATCGGCAGGGTGCCCTGGCTCACGTAGAAGACGATGATCCAGGCGAGTCCGAGCAGCATGAAGCCGAACATCACCGGCTTGAACCAGACCGGATTCGGTGCGTTCTCGCCGGTCCGGGCCTCGTCGCGCTCGGGCTTCGGGCTCTTCGTCGCTCGTGCCATGCCGACCACTGTACCGGGCGGAGGCTCCGGGCCGGGAGCGCCGGGGCTGCGCGGGTGCTGTGCGGACTCGCGGAGCGGCCGGTGCGGGCGCTCGAGTGGTCCCCTCGGCCCTCCTCAGGCGGCGACTCGGGAGGCCTCTCCACAGGTCCGGTTCATGCGCCACAGCCGGTCACGGCTCGCGCCTAGACTCGTCGCATGACCGCCCAGAACCCCGACGGGGCGGCTCTGCGGCCGCGAGCGAAGCGACGGAGGGCCCGCCCGGTCCGACGACTCTCGTTCTTCGGAGTCGTCGGCGAGCTCCTGATGACCGCCGGCGTCCTGGTCCTGCTCTTCCTGGCCTGGCAGCTCTGGTGGAACGACGCGGTGATCGCGGGCCGACAGACGACGCAGGCCGCGGAGCTCCGCGAGACCTGGAGCGACTCCTCTCCGGCACCGCAGCCGACCGATGCCGCCCCGGCGGAGCCGGTCGTCGCGTCGGCCGCCGCCCTCGACACCTCCTTCGGCAACCTCTACATCCCCCGCTACGGCGAGGGGTGGGTGCGCACGATCGCCGAGGGCATCGACGCCGAGAACGTGCTCGACGAGGGGAGCATCGGCCACTACCCCGGGACGCAGATGCCCGGCCAGGCCGGCAACTTCGCGCTCGCCGCGCACCGCAGCGCGTACGGCGGAGGCATGCATCTGATCGACGAGCTCCAGCTCGGCGATTCGATCTACATCGAGACGGCGGACGGCTGGTACACCTACCGCTTCCGCAACCTCGAGTACGTCCAGCCCTCCGACGTCCAGGTGATCGACCCCGTCCCGTGGACTCCGGACGCGGCTCCCACCGACCGCCTGATCACGCTGACGAGCTGCAACCCGCTCTACTCGACGGCCGAGCGGATCATCGCGTACGGCGTCTTCGACTCGTTCCAGCCGCGGTCCGCGGGGGCCCCCGCCGAGATCGCCGCCTCGCTGGCTCAGGAGGGCTGACCGTGTACGCAGCGCTGTGGCGGCTCCTGCCCGGGCCGTGGTGGGTCCGGCTCCTGATCGTCCTCGTCCTCGTCGCGGCGGTCCTGGTGGCGCTCGACGAGTGGGTGTTCCCCTGGGTGCAGTCTCTCGTGCTCGACCGGAACGTGACCGTCGGCTCGTGACCGCCGGCGCGGCCCCGCGGATCCTGGTCGTCGACCACCACGACAGCTTCGTCTTCACGCTCGTCTCGTACCTCCGCGAGCTCGGTGCCGAGGTCGACGTGGTCGAGGGAGACGACCTCGGGATCACGGCGCTCCTGGCTCGCGCGGAGGACGCGGACGGAGTCCTGGTCTCACCCGGGCCGGGTCGCCCCGAGGACGTCCCCGCGTCGACGGCGCTCGTGCAGCGGGCGGAGGCGACCGGGCGGCCGCTGCTCGGAGTCTGCCTCGGCCACCAGGTGCTCGCCCATGCTCTCGGCGCCCGCGTCACGGAGGCGCCGGAGCTGCTGCACGGCCGGACGTCCGCGGTCCTCCACGACGGAGATCCGCTCTTCGACGGCCTGCCCTCCGGATTCGCCGCGATGCGGTACCACTCGCTCGCGGTCGACGGCGAGAGCCTTCCCGAGGAGCTGCGGGTGACGGCGCGGACACCGGAGGGAGTGGTCATGGCCGTCCGGCACCGGAGTGCTCCGCTCGTGGGCGTGCAGTTCCATCCGGAGTCGGTCCTCACCGAGGGCGGGCGGCGCCTTCTCGAGAACTGGCTGCGCGAGGTGTTGTCGAGCGGATCGTCCGTATCGGCGGACGACACGCCCGGACTCTCGATCCCGGCTCGATGAGGCGGAATTCGCCGGGCTTATCGGGCTCGTTATCGAGTCGAGAGCATGGAGAATGATCAGCGACCACCGTCCCCCGAACGGGGATGCCGCCCTGAGCGCGTTCTCACGCAGAAATCCGCCATCTGACGGCTAAATGACGGCGGGCGGAGGAGAACGCCGTGACAGGGTATGAGCGCGACCTTGTCCACCCCCTTGCGCACCCCCCGATCAGGTGGCGGGTTTTGACGGGCTCCCGGCGGAGGATGCGACCCCTTTTCCCTGCATAATCAGAGGGCGTCGACAGGGGGTCGGCGCCGCAGAAGAGAAGTCCGGGGGGACCTCATGGTCGCATCGATCTCCTGGGCTTTCTCGGGAATCCGAGAACTCGAGAATCTCGGTCCGCGCATCGTCGTCAAACCCGGCACCGTTCCGAGCATCACCGGTTCGGGATTCGGCACCGCCGATCTGAGCGTCGTGCTGATGACGGTCTCGCCGCTGCGCGTCCTCCGCGGGACGTGGCCGGCCGACGACACCTCCTTCCTCACCTTCAGCTTCCTCATCGACGGCTTCGTGCGCATGGTCGCACCGGACCGAACGGTGCTGCTGCGTCCGGGCTCGATCTCGTACCAGCAGGGGACCACGACGTTCACGACCGAGTCGACGACACCGGCCACGATCCTCCACCTCTCGCTGCGGGCCGACGAGATGCGCCGCTACGGCTTCGACACGTCGGCCCCGGTCTATGCGCTCGATCCCGACGCCCGGTCCACCCGCGCCGCATACGCCTTCACGACCGCCTTCGCCCTCGCGGCGGAGTCCGGGACGGGGCTGCCCGGCGAGGGCGAGGTCACCGGCTTCGCCCACGTGGTCAAGCAGCTCCTCACCAGCGCGTTCCTCGCGGCGGCGTGCTCGCAGCCCGGCACCACGAGCGTGCGCGCCGCCACGCTCGGGCGCGCGCGCACGGTCATCGACCGGACGCACCGCACGCCGCGCTGCACCCCGGAGGCGGTGGCCGACGCGGTCAACGTGTCCACCCGCTCCCTCCAGCGGCTCTTCGAGGACGCGGGCACCACGGTCGCGAGCGAGATCGAGCGCTCCCGCGTCGCCAGCGCCGTGGAGCTCCTGCGCCGCCGCCCGCGGGAGGTCCCGCTCGAGGCGATCGCCGCCGCGTCCGGATTCTCCTCGGCGGACCACCTCCGCCGTGCGCTCAAGCGCCGCGAGGGGCTCACCCCGAGCGACATCCGCGGCAGGATCGCACGCCCCGCCGACGGATCGGCAGCCGGCGAGGTCGTGCGGCTCCAGCAACCGCTCGCCGACGCTCGCCGGGCGTAGCCGTTCACCCCGGGGCTGTCGGCCTCGCGGAGCATCGAACCCGACGAGCAACGTCCGGACGAGCCCTCTTCGGCGCGCAGAGCAGCGGCCCGGCCTCCACCGGGCGCCGTCGGCCGCAGCCGCAGCCGCAGCCGCAGCGGGCTGCAGGCCGGGTCAGCCCGCGCAGTAGCCGAGCTGGACGGTCGATCCCTGCGGGACGTCGCCCGGAGCGAGGGACTGGGTCGTGATGGGCGGGTTCGCCCGGGTCGCGTCGCAGGTCTCGTCCGGGACCTCGACCCCCACGAGCTGCAGCTTCTCGGAGGCGAGGGTGGCCAGTGCGCTGCTGAGGGACGTCCCGACGAGGTCGGGGAGCGTGACCTGGCCGGAGGAGACGGTGAGGTCGACCGGCGTGCCCGGGGCGACCTGCTGGCCCGCTCCGGGGGAGGCGGAGAGCACGACGTCGCCCGGGACGGTCGGCGAGTTCTCGCGGGTCTGGGAGCCCTCGACGAAGCCGACGGCGGTGAGCGCGTCGATGGCCTCGGCGAGGCTCCGCCCGACGGTGTCCGGCACGGCGACGGGCTGCGGGCCCTGGGACACGACGATGCGGATGACCGTCTCGGGCGCGACGATGGTGCCCGAGCCCGGATCCGTGCGGATCACCTCGCCCTCGGGGACGGTCGAGCTGTACTCCGCGACCTGGCTCGGCACGAGATCGAGCTCGGTCAGGGTCGACTGGGCGCTGTCGTAGGTGGTCTCCGTGAGGGTGGGGACCTCGCGCGACTGCGACGGCAGTGTCGACGCGGGCTGGAGCGTCAGCACCCAGATCACGAGCGCGGCGACGATCACGGCCAGCACGACGATCGAGGACCAGATCCAGAGGACCGGCGGGCGGCGCTGGGTGCGGACGATCGAGTTGTCCTCGGCCAGCTGGCGGAGGGCGAGCTCGGAGTCGTTGACTCCGCCCTGGCTGCGGGCCGCGAAGAGCGAGGTGGTCAGCTCGTCGATCGGGCGGTGGTCGGGGAGGCGTCCGGCGGCGGCGTCGCGCAGGTCGTCGCGGAACTCCGCAGCTCCCTGGAAGCGCTCGTAGCGGTCCTTCGACAGTGCGCGGGCGACGACCGCGTCGAGCGCCGGCGTGACAGCCGGGTTGATGGAGCTCGGCGCCGGCGGCGTCTCGCTGACGTGCTGGTAGGCGACTGCCACCGGGGTGTCGCCGCGGAAGGGCGCACGGCCGGTGAGGAGCTCGAAGAGCACGATGCCGGCGGAGTAGAGGTCGCTGCGGGCGTCGACCTGCTCGCCCTTCGCCTGCTCGGGGGAGAAGTAGGCCGCGGTGCCGAGGATCGCCGTGGTCTGAGCGACCGTGGCGGCCGAGTCGGAGACGGCGCGGGCGATCCCGAAGTCCATCACCTTCACCTGGCCCGACGGGGTCAGCATGATGTTGCCGGGCTTGATGTCGCGGTGGACGACGCCTGCGCGGTGCGAGTACTCGAGGGCGGTGAGGATGCCCTCCGTGATGCGGACGGCCTCGTCCACGTCGAGGGGGCCCTCGGCGATCAGGTCCTTGAGGAGGCGGCCCTCGATGTGCTCCATGACGATGAAGGGCCGGCGCGACTCGGCGCCGTTGTCGTCGAGCGAGACCTCCTCGCCGGCATCGAAGACCCGGACGATCGTGGGATGCGACATGCGCGACGCGGACTGCGCCTCCTGGCGGAACCGCAGGCGGAAGGCGGAGTCGGAGGAGAGGGAGAGCTTCAGCTCCTTGATGGCGACGGTGCGGCCGAGCCGGGTGTCGGTGCCGAGGTACACCTCGGACATCCCGCCGCGGCCGAGCCGGGGCCCGACCTGGTACCGTCCCGCGATCAGGCGACCCTCATCCGTCACGCGCACGCTCCCGCCCTGTACTTCCGTGTGGTGCGGCCCCGAGGAGCCACGGCAAGTGTACCTATGGGCCCCTGGTGTTCCGGGCGGGGGCGCGACGCGACGGCCGCGAGGCGCCGGGCCGGAGCGGTGCCCCGGCCCGGCGCGCCGCCGCTACTCGGAGGGGGTGGGCGTCGAGGTGGCCTTCGAGGTGGGGGTCGGCGCCGGGGTCGGAGCCGGCTCCTCGACGGTGACGGAGAGGGTGGGCGAGGCCGCCGACTCCGACTCGCCGCAGAGCACGGTGTACGTGACGTCGATCGTGCCGGCCGCGGTGCCGGCCTGGATCGTCGCGGTCGTCGAGTTCGACGGGTTGGTGCTCGTCACGCTCGCGCCCTCACCGGTCGCGGTCACCCGGTAACCGCTCACGGAGGTTCCGCTCGGGCACTGGTTGTAGTTGCTCCAGGTGACGTTGAACGTCGCGCCCGCCTCGACGCTGGAGGCGGCGGGGGTGACGGTCGGCACGGCGGTCGGTGCGTCCGGGGTCGCGACCTCGGTGAAGACGGAGACCTCGATGGTCGTGCCCTTCACCACGTTCGCGGTGGGGTTCACGTCCTCGACGAGTCCGACCTGCTCGGCGGTGGGGGCGCTCGGGCCGTCCGCGCGCCGGACGCCCATGCCCAGGGCCTCGAGCTCGGTCTCGACGTCGTCGAAGGAGCGCCCGACGTAGTCGGCCTTGTCGATGACCACCGTGTTCGAGGTCGGCGTCGGCGTGGGGCTCGGAGTCTCGGACGGCGTCGGCGGCGGGGCCGTGCTGGTCGTCGCGGTGGGGGAGGCGGCCGGGTCGCTGCTCCCGCCGGTCGTCAGGGCGAAGATGGTGCCCGCGATGACGACGGCGAGGATCACGATGAGGGCGATCAGCGGCCAGGTCCACGGGCTGCGCCTGCGCGGCTCCTCGGCCGGCTCGAGCGGCTCCTCGATCGGCACGAACGGAGCGGCGGCCGCGGCCGCGGCCGCGCCGGAGGGCAGCACCGTGGTCGCCTGCGTCGCGCCCTGGTTGGAGGGGAGGACCGTGGTCGCCTGCGTCGCGGGCAGGTCGCTGAGGACCGCGGGGACGGCCAGCGCCGCTCCGCGCACGTCGCCCGAGCGGAGCGCCTGGGCCGCCCGCGCGAGGTGCGCGGCGGTGGCGGGGCGGTCGGCCGGCTTCTTGGCGATGCAGGAGTAGACGAGGTTGCGCACCGGCTCCGCGACCGTGACCGGCAGCTCCGGCGGGGTGTCGTTGATCTGCGCCATCGCGATGGCGACCTGCGACTCGCCCGTGAAGGGGCGGCGCCCGGCCAGGCACTCGTACGCGACGATGCCCAGCGAGTAGATGTCGGTGGCGGGGGAGGCGGGCTGGCCGCTCGCCTGCTCCGGGGACAGGTACTGGACCGTGCCCATGACCTGCCCGGTCGCCGTCAGCGGGACCTGGTCGGCGATGCGCGCGATGCCGAAGTCGGTGATCTTGACGCGGCCGTCCGGCGTGATGAGCAGGTTGCCCGGCTTCACGTCGCGGTGCACGAGGCCCGCGGCGTGCGCGGCGTGCAGGGCGAGCGCGGTCTGCGCGACGATGTCGAGGACCTTGTCGGTCGAGAGGACGCGCTCGCGCTCGAGGACGGTCGAGAGCGCCTCGCCGGGGACGAGCTCCATGACCAGGTAGGCCGAGCCGTCCTCCTCGCCGTAGTCGTAGACGTTGGCGATGCCCTCGTGGTTGACCAGCGCCGCGTGGCGGGCCTCGGCGCGGAAGCGCTCGAGGAAGCCGGGGTCGCCGAGGTACTCGTCCTTCAGGATCTTGATCGCGATGGTGCGGCCGATGACGAGATCTGTCGCCTGCCACACCTCTCCCATGCCGCCGATGGCGATCCGGGACTGCAGCTCGTAGCGTCCCCCGAAGGTGAGGCCTGTCGTGGGTCTCATTTGTTCAGCACCGCCTCTAGTACCTGTTGTCCGATGGGTGCGGCGATCAGGTTGCCGTACCCGGTCTGGCCGAGCCCTCCACCGTTCTCCACGAGCACGGTGATGGCGTACTGCGGGTCGTCCGCAGGCGCGAAGCCGGTGAACCAGAGGGTGTACGGGTCGTCCCCGCCGTTCTCGGCGGTACCGGTCTTACCGGCCACAGTGACGCCCCCTATTGTTGCATTCGTCGCCGCGCCGCCCTGGACGCTGGCGACCATCATCGCCTTGACGGCGTCCGCGGTCTGCGTGCTCACCGCCCGGCCGAGCGACTTCTCCTGGAACTGCTGCAGCACGCTGAGGTCCTGCGAGCGGATCGAGTCGACCAGGTTCGGCTGCATCACCTCGCCGCCGTTCGCGATCGCCGCGGAGACCATGGCGATCTGCAGCGGCGTCGCGCGCACCTCGTACTGCCCGAAGGCGGTGAGGGCCGTCTGGGCGTCGTCCGTCTTCGTCGGGTAGGTGCTCGCCTCGACCGACATCGGGATCTCGAGCTCGGTGTCGAAGCCGAACTTCTCGGCCTGCGAGCGGATCGCGTCCGCTCCCAGCTGCACGCCCATCTCGGCCATCGGGACGTTGCAGGAGAGCGAGACGGCGGTGGCCAGCGTGACCGTCTCTCCGGAGCCGCAGAGACCGCCTCCGGAGTTGATCACCTGCGACGAGGAGCCGGGCAGCGTGTAGGACTCGACGTTGGGGAAGCTCGAGTCGGCCGTGAAACGGCCGGACTCGAGGGCGGCCGAGGCCACGACGAGCTTGAAGACGGAGCCGGGCGGATTGAGCGAGCCGCCGATCGCCCGGTTCACGAGGGGCTCGGAGGAGTCGTCGTTCAGCGCCCGGTAGGCGGCGAGGACGTCGTCGGTGTCGTGGGAGGCGAGCGCGGTGGGATCGAAGGCGGGCTTCGAGACCATCGCGAGGATGCGGCCGGTGGCCGGCTCCGTCACGACGACGGCCCCCGTGTAGTCGCCGAGCGCGTCGAAGGCGGCCTGCTGGGCGACCGGGTCGATCGAGAGCTCGACCGACGCGCCCTTCGGGTCCTGGCCCGTGACGAGGTTGTTGATCTCGTCGAAGAACTGCGAGTTCGAGGTGCCCGAGAGGTAGTCGTTGAGCGTGCGCTCGATGCCGGTGGTGCCCTGGTTCAGGGTGAAGTAGCCGGTCACGGCGGAGTAGAGCGGGCCGTTCGCGTACTGCCGCTGGAACTTGTAGAGGTCGTCCGACGGCGTCGAGGAGGCGATCGGCTGACCGCCGGCGAGGATCGCACCGCGCTCTGTCGAGAAGCTCTCGTAGAGGGTCCGCGTGTTGCGGCCGTCCTCGTCGAGGGAGTCGGCCTGGATCACCTGGATGGTGGTGGTGGAGAGGAAGAGGGCCACGAACATCGTCAGCACGACGAGGCTCACCCGTTTGAGTTCTCGGTTCATCGACGGATCACACCACCAGACGAGGCTGACTGCGGACTGTGTCGGACAGGCGCAGCAGCACCGCCACGATCATCCAGTTCGCCACGAGGGAGGAGCCGCCGGCGGCGAGGAACGGCGTGGTCAGGCCGGTCAGCGGGATGACGCGGGTGACGCCTCCGATGACGATGAAGCACTGCAGGGCGATCACGAACGAGAGGCCGACTCCCAGGAGGCGCCCGAAGTCGTCCTGCCCGGCGAAGCCGATGCGGAACCCGCGCGAGACCAGCAGGAGGTAGAGGCCGAAGATCGCGAAGAGCCCGGCGAGGCCCAGCTCCTCGCCGAGGCTGGCGATGATGTAGTCGGACTGCGGGACCGGCGTGAGATCCGGCATCCCCTGGCCGAGGCCCGTGCCGAGCAGCCCGCCGTGCGCGAGGCCGAAGAGGCCCTGCACGAGCTGGTAGCTGCCGCCCGGATCCGCCCCGTAGCGCTCGGCGCTGAAGGGCTCGAGCCAGTTGGCGAAGCGGTTGCCCACGTAGTCGAGCGTCTGGCTCGCCAGCAGCGCGCCGCCGAGGAACAGGCCGACGCCGATGAGGACCCAGCTGGTGCGGCCGGTCGCGACGTAGAGCATGACCAGGAACAGGCCGAAGTAGAGCAGAGCCGTCCCCAGGTCGCGCTGGAAGACGATGACGCCCATCGTGACCGCCCAGACCACCAGGATCGGGCCGAGGTCGCGCAGGCGCGGGAAGCGCATACCGAGGACGGTGCGGCCCACCATCGAGAGGGAGTCGCGGTTGCGCACGAGGTAGCCGGCGAAGAAGACCGCGAGGGCGATCTTGGCGATCTCGCCGGGCTGGAAGCTCGCCACGTCGCCGATCCCGATCCAGACGCGCGCGCCGCTGACCTCGCGGCCGATGAAGGGCAGGAGCGGCAGCAGGAGCAGCACGATCGCCGCGAACCCGGCGACGTAGGTGTAGCGGAACAGCACGCGGTGGTTGCGGATGACCAGCAGCACCACGATCGCCGCCACGACGGCCAGGGCGCTCCAGAAGATCTGCCGCATCGCCACCGACTCCCAGCCGGTCGCGCCGTCGGCGATGTCGATCCGGTAGATCTCGGCGACGCCCAGGCCGTTCAGCACGGTGGCGATCGGGAGGAGGAAGGGGTCGGCCGCGGGGGCCGCGAAGCGCAGCACGACGTGCACGGCGAGCACGAGCGCCGAGAGGCCGGCGCCCAGCGAGACCAGCGTGGTGTCGATCGAGCCGAGGGCGCCGAGCTGCACGAGCACGATTGCGCCGGCGTCGATGAGGCATGCGCCGATCAGGAGCAGGAGCTCGAGATTGCGCAGCTTCTGGCGGAAGAAGCCCTGCCGCTCGGGGGCGGGGCGGGCGGTGGCCGTGGCGGCGTCCGTCATGGTGCTCCGTTCGCGTCCGTGAGGCGCTCGACGATGTCGACCGCGCCGGCGTAGGAGTCGGCGCTGATCGTCTGCTCCAGCTGCTCGACGTCGTAGGCGCGGAGGGAGTCGAGCGGGATGCCCGTGTCCTCCTTCACCTCCGAGAGCGAGAGCGGGCCGACCGACTGCTGGATGCCCTGGTAGATGATCACGGTGTCCCCGTCGGTGCCGACGTAGAAGCGCGACTGCGTCCAGTCGTAGGCGAAGAGGATCCCGAGGAATCCGATGATGAGCACGAGGGACAGGCCGACGAGCCAGGTGATGCGGCGGCGCAGGTGCCGGCGGCGGTCCTCCTCGATCAGCTCGTCGAGGTAGTCCTCGGACGCGGGCTCGAAGTGGGTGGGGCCCTGCGCGGCGGGAGCCCGGGTGTGCAGGCGGAGGCCGGGGATCCGGACGCGGTTCTGCGAGTCGTCGGTGCTGAAGGGCGTGGGCGCGGCGGCCGATCCGACGACCACCGGCTCCTCCACGGGGGCGAGGATGCGCGCGGTGTCGCCCGCGCCGGGGATGTCGAGGACGACGACGGTGACGTTGTCCGGGGCGCCGTGCGAGAGGCTGTCGCGGATCAGGCGGTCGGCCACCTGCTGGGCGGTTTCGTCGCGGCTGAGCTCCTTGAGGATCTCGTCGTGCGGGACGACGCCGGAGAGGCCGTCGGAGCAGATCAGCCAGCGGTCGTGCGGCTCGGTCTCGAGCGTGAGCGTGTCGATCTCGGGGTTGGTGTGCACGTCGCCGAGGACCCGCATGAGGACGGAGCGGCGCGGGTGCGTCATCGCCTCCTCCTCCGTGATGCGGCCGGAGTCGACGAGGCGCTGCACGAAAGTGTGGTCGGTCGTGACCTGCTCGAGCCGGCCGTCGCGGAGGACGTAGATGCGGGAGTCGCCGATGTGCGCGATCGCCACCGACTCGCCGACGCGGGCGATCGCGCTGACGGTGGTGCCCATGCCGGTGAGCTCGGGGTGGTCGACGACGGCGTCGGCCAGCAGGGTGTTGGCCGCCAGCAGGGTGCGCTTGAGCTCGTCCTCGGCCTCGTAGGTGGAGGCGTAGACGCGGTCCGCCTCCGCGATGCGCTTGATCGCGATGGAGGAGGCGACGTCGCCGCCCGCGTGGCCGCCCATGCCGTCGGCGACGACGAAGAGCTGCCGGCCCGCGTAGCCGGAGTCCTGGTTGTTCGAGCGGATCCTGCCGACGTGCGAGACGGCGGCGCTCTCGCGCACCGCGCCGTGGCCGGAGCCGCTCTCCGGAGTGGGGGCCACGCGCTACGACCGCCGCAGTTCGAAGGTGGTGGTGCCGACCTTCACGGGCGTCTCCAGCGGCACCTTGGTGGGCGCGCCGACACGGCGGCCGTCGAGGAAGGTGCCGTTGGTGGAGTCGAGGTCCTGGATCATCCACTCGTCGTTCCAGAGGAGCAGGCGCGCGTGGTGGGTCGAGGTGTAGTCGTCGCGGATGACCAGCGTCGACTCGGCGGAGCGGCCGATCGTCAGCGGGTCGCCGGTCAGCTCGAGCTCGGTGCCCCGCTTGGGGCCCGAGGTGATCACGAGGCGCTGCGCCGTGTGGACCGTGGCGGCACCTCCCTGCTCGGCGCGCTCGGCGGCGGCCTCGCGGCTCCTCCGGGCCGAGGGGGCCGATGGGGAGGCGGGCTGCGCGGGCGCGGGAGCCGGGGCGGCCGCAGCGACCACGGGCTGGGCCGCCGTCACGAACGGGGCCTCGGGGGACGCGGCCTGCGCGCCGGGCGGCAGCTTGCGCACGCGCTGCCCGAACAGGTCGGAGCGCAGCGCGTAGACGATGCCGAACACGAAGAACCACAGCAGCGCGAGGAACGCGATGCGCAGGAGGAAGAGAGTGAGCTCGCTCATAGCCGGTCGTCCCAGAATCCCTCGGAGCCGCGTCCGGCTGCCCTGCCGGACGACGGGCGGTCGGTGCGTGCGGGCGCGGAGCCCTGCACGACGCGGTAGACGATCGAGGTGCGCCCGATCGTGATGGTCTGCTCGGGGGCCAGGGGCGCTTGCGTGACGGGCCGGCCGTCGAGCTTGGAGCCGTTCGTGGACCCGAGGTCGTGCACCTGGGCGCGGGAGCCGTCCCAGAGGATCTCGACGTGCTTGCGGGACGTGCCCGAGTCGTCGACGGTGATGTCGGCGTCGCTGCCGCGGCCGATGACGGTGCGCGCCTTCGTGATCGGGTGGCGCCGGCCGTCGATGTCGAGGACGGGCGTGTAGGCGACGGTGCCCTTCACGCTGCGGGAGTCGACCTCGACCATGCCGTCGCTGAGCGCCGGATCGACGGCGAGGGAGATGTCGATCGGGCCGGGGAAGCGGAAGCCCTGCTTGGTGGCGTGCTCGGTGGCGACCGTGGTGAGCTCGTCGATCAGGGTGGCGCCGAGGCGCTGCATCCGGTCGAGGTCGGTCGCGGACATCCGCAGGACGAGGCTGTTGGGGACGAGGATGCGGTCGCGGCTGACCACGGCGGCGGAGGTGTCGAGCTCCCGGCGGAGGGCGGAGGCGAGCTCGACCGGCTGCAGACCCGACTTGAAGGTCCGCGCGAACGCGCCGTTGACGACGCGCTCGAGTCCCTTCTCGAAGTTGTCCAGTATGCCCACAGTCTTCCGATCTTCCGGTTCTTCGCCTTCTCGGCGGTCGCGCACGGATCGAGATGTCTGCGCGCCCGTCGCCGCTTCCTCTTCTTGGTCTGCGCCGCGCACGGCTACGGGCATGTTACTGGGATGGTCTGGATGCGCGATCCTCCGCGGTGGTTTCGCGGCCGGAGTGCCGTGTGCGCGCTCTCACCGGGGCGGCCCGGTGGCGGCTCCCAGGGGAGCGACGGCCCGGGGCGGCGGGTGCCGGTTCGGCTCGGAGGCCGGGGGATGCTACGATTTCTCGTCGGCGCTTCGGTGCCGCTGGTGAGCGCGAGTGGCGGAATAGGCAGACGCGCACGGTTCAGGTCCGTGTGCCCGAAAGGGCGTGGGGGTTCAACTCCCCCCTCGCGCACCAGAGTTCATGAGAACCGGAAAGAAGCCCCCGATCGGATGTCCGGTCGGGGGCTTTTCCCGTTCCCGGGTGCGGGGCGCCGCGGGGCGGGCTCCTGTCGTGTCGTTCTCGCGGACGGCGTCCCGCGGAGGCGCGGTGTTCACCGGGAGGTCGGTGGGAGGTCGTCCGTCGCGGGCACGCTCGCGGGGTGATCGCCCTCCGTGCCGACGTGTCCGCCCTCGATCCGCGGGCGCTGCCCGAGCTGCTCCGACGTCTCCGCCGGCACCGGAGCGTGCAGGTGGGGGAGTGCCAGTGGATCGCGGTGCTGCCCGGATCGGGCCCGGTGCTGCTGACGGCGGGCGACCGGCTCGTGCTCGACCTGCTGATCGAGCGGCGCGCGCTGCTCCCCGTGGTGATCGACGCGCTCGAGGCGGAGCTGCGCAGCGGCGGCTTCCGCGAGCGGATCGCGCTGCGCTGGAGCACGCCGGACACGGTGCCCGTGCCGCTGCGCTGACGAGCCGCGGTCAGCGGCGGGTGAGCTCCACGACGGGGATGGTGCGGGTGGTGCGCTTCTCGTAGTCGAGGAAGCCGGCGGAGGCGCTGGTGAAGCGGGCCCAGCCGGCGTCGCGCTCCTCCCCGGCGAGGACACGCGCCCGGACGTCGACGGTGCCGTCGTCGGGGGTCTCGATCGCCAGGTCCGGGTGGGCGACCATGTTGTGGAACCAGGCGGGGTGCTTCGGCGCACCGGCGGCGGACGCGGCGAGCAGCCAGACGTCCTCGGAGGGGTGCAGCGCCATCAGCGGAGTCACGCGCCCCTCACCGGAGCGGGCGCCGCGGTGGTGCACCAGCACGAGGCTCCTCCCGAAGCCGCCCGTGGTCACGGTCCCGCCGTTCGCGCGGAACTCCTCGATGATCGTGTCGTTCCAGTCGGCCATGCTCGTCCTCCTCGACGCGGTGCCGGCACTCGAGTGCCGGGGTCAGGCGCGGGCGCCCAGAGCGTCCTCGCGGCTGCTGCTCCCACCCGGCGGCTGCGCGCCCCCGGTGACGGCGGCGGGATCCGCCAGCGCCCGCCGCCAGGGTAGCTCCGCGGCGCCGACGAGTTCCAGCCTCGAGCGCAGGGCGGCTCGCTCGATCCGCACGCCGCGCGCGAGGTCGCTCAGGGCCCGGGCGGAGACGCGGGCGGCGAGGCGCTCGCGGTCGACGGTGAGCAGCGAGCCGAGGAAGCCGCCGAGCACGACCGCGGTGGGGTTGAAGAGGTTGATGTAGGTGGACAGGCCCTCCGAGAGCAGGTCGACCTGGCGGGCGACCTCGCCGAGGACGGCGGGGTCGCGGGAGGTGCCCAGGGCGATGTCGAGCTCGTCCTGGTCGAGGACGCGGGCGCCGAGGACGTCGAGGAGGGAGCGCATCCGGACCTCGGCCTCGAGGCAGCCGCGCCGGCCGCAGCCGCAGAGGCGGCCGTTCGTGGCGACGAGGGTGTGGCCCAGCTCGGCCGCGAACCCCGAGGAGCCCTGGAGCGGGACACCGCCGATGATGACTCCTCCGCCGATGCCGCCCGCGCCGCCGGTGACGTAGACGACGTCGGCCACGCCGTGCGCGGCTCCGAAGAGGGACTCGCCGATGGCGCCGAGGGTCGCGTCGTTGCCGACGGCGACCGGGAGGTCGAGGGCGCGGCTCAGCTGGGTGGCGAGGTCGACGTCGCGCCAGCCCAGGTGCGGGGCGCGGTGGACGAAGCCGGAGTCGGCCTGGACGAGGCCGGGGACGGCGACGCCCGCGCCGACCAGCGTGCGGAGCGACTCCCGCTCGGAGCGGAAGCCCTCGACGATCCCGGTGACGACGCGGACCACCGTGGCCGGGCTCGCGGGCTTGGGGGTGTCGAAGCGGACGCGGCGCAGCAGCTCGCCGTGCAGGCCGACGAGGCCGACGATGATCGCGTCGGTGTCGAGGTGGACGCCCACGGCCGCGAACCGGTCGCCGGGGACGACGGTGGCGCTGGGGCGGCCGATGCGGCCGTCGGGCGCGGTGGTCTCCTCCGCGACCCAGCCGAGCTCGCTCAGCTCGCCGACGAGGTTCGCGACGGCGGAGCGGTTGAGCCCGGTGAGGCGGCCGAGCTCGGCGCGGCTGGTGGGACCGGAGCGGTGCACCAGCGTCGCGAGGCTCGCGAGGTTCGTGCGGCGCAGCAGCGCGTTGCTGGAGGCTCCGACTGCTCCTGCCATGATCGCCTGCCTGTCGCTGGACCCCGACGGGTCTCGGATGCACTCGGGCGCGGCTCCCCCGAGGAGAAGCCGCGCCCGAGAACTGTAGAAGAGAAGGACGAGGAGCGCCGCTGGGCGGCGCCCGGCGTTCGCCTAGCGGCCGCCGGCGCGGCGCTTGTTGAAGATGTCGAACGCCACCGCGAGCAGGAGCACGAAGCCCTTGATCGCCATCTGCCAGGCCGCGTCGACCGAGAGGATGGAGAGGCCCATGTTGAGCACGCCCATCACGAGTCCGCCGATGACGGCTCCGACGACGGTGCCCACGCCTCCCTGGACGGCGGCGCCGCCGATGAAGACCGCGGCGATCGCGTCCAGCTCGTAGTTCTGTCCGGCCGAGGCGACCGCACCGCCGGCGCGGGCGGTGCTGACGATGCCCGCGACTCCGGCCAGTGCGCCCATGTTGACGAAGATGAAGAAGTTGACCCACTTCGTCTTGACGCCGGACATCATCGCGGCGAACAGGTTGCCGCCCATTGCGTAGATGTGGCGGCCGAACACCGTCCGGCCGAGCACGAAGCTGTAGGCGAGGATCAGCACGGCGAGCACGATCAGGATGATCGGGGTTCCGCTGTAGCCGGCGAGCAGCCAGGAGAGGGCCATGATCGCGATGACGGCGATGGCCGACTTCGCGACCAGCGAGCCGATGGGCTCGCGGGGCAGCTCGAGGCGGCGGAGGGTCGCGCGGCTGCGGAGCTGCTGGGCCACGAGGACGACGCAGACGATCAGGCCGAGGACCAGGGTGAGCGCGTCGCGCCCGGCGATGCCGCCGAGGACGCCCGGCAGCCAGCCGGCGCCGATCGCGGTGAACTCGGTGGGGAGGCCGTTGATCGTTCCGCCGGTGAGGAGGACGAGGGTGAAGCCGCGGAAGATCAGCATGCCCGCGAGGGTCACGATGAACGCCGGTATGCCGACGAAGGCGACCCAGAAGCCCTGCCATGCTCCGACGGCGGCGCCGGTGACGAGGGCGACGACGACGGCCGCCCACCAGGGCAGGCCCCAGTTGTTCATCGCGATCGCCGAGATGGCGCCGACCATCGCCACGACCGAGCCGACCGAGAGGTCGATGTGGCCGGCGATGATGACCATCACCATGCCGATCGCGAGGATCAGCACGTAGGCGTTCTGCTGGATCAGGTTGTTGACGTTGCCGGGCAGGAGCAGGCGCCCGCCGGTCAGCACCTGGAAGAGCAGGATGATGATGGCCAGCGCGGCGAGGATGCCGTACTGCCGGAGGTTGATGTTCAGCCGGCGCGAGCGCTTGGGCGGGGTGGAGGGCGTGTTGGCGGGCGTGTCCGCCGGCGCTGTGGTGGTCGT
>NZ_PSUC01000008.1:0-68452 GCF_002931635.1 Rathayibacter sp. AY2B7
CGAGCGCCCAGACCCAGGTGGTCATCGGCGGCGGCGCGGGCGAGGCCTCGGCAGCGGGTCTGACCCTCCGCTGGAGCGGCTCCTTCACCGTCGCCTTCTCGATCGAGACGGCCCCCTCCCGCGACGAGTAGAGGCCGTCCGCCTCGGCCCAGACGCGGGAGCCGCCGGTATCGCCCGCGGTGCCCGCGCTGAGGAAGTTGCAGCCGCCGGCGAAGGCGCCGCCGGAGGTCTCGCGGTTGAGTCCCCAGCGGAGCTCGGCGTCCGCGATGCGGCCGTCGGCTCCGGTCGTCACGCCCTCGGGCACGGTCACGCCGATCTCGGTCCCTCCTCCGGGAGTGGTGGGCGTCGCGGCGGCCGCCGGAGCGAGCCCCAGCGCCAGCACGGCCGCGGCTGCGAGGCCCGCCAGGCGGCGCCTCATCGGGCGTCCGCCGTCTCGCGGTCGAGCAGCGGAGGCGCGGCGGCGACGGGCGCCGGGGCGGACGCCGCGTCGACCGGTTCCGCGTCGACCGGTTCAGCGAGAGCCGGGTCCGCACCGGACACCACGCTCCGCACCTCCGATCCCCGCCGCGTCCGCCGCCGGCGCGCCGCGCGCACGATCGCCACGACGGCACTCGCGAGCACCAGCCCCGCCGCGATGAGCAGAGCAGCGCCGAGCGCGAGGGGGAGCCAGACCGGCACCTCCTGCGCCGGTGGAGCGCTCGGCGCGCCGGGCGCGGCCGCCGCGACGACGGTCACCTCGCTCTGCGCGCTCGCTCCCGAGGCGGCGCCCGTGAGCGTGAGCAGGTGAGTGCCTCCGCGCAGATCGGCCGGCAGCGGGAGGACCCCCGCGACCTCGCCACGGGTGCCGGCGGTGAGCGGGCCGACGCCGACCACGCCGTCGTCGAGGGTCGCGACGACCTGCTCCGAGGCGGCGAAGCCCTGACCGGTGAAGGAGAGGGCGTTCCCCGCGACCGCCGAGGAGGCGGTGTAGCCGACGCGCGCGGTGCCGACGGCCGCGGTCGACTCCTCCGAGCCCGGAACCGCCGCGCCCGCGGCTCCCGCGCCCGCATCAGCCGCAGCGGGGGCCGCAGCGGGGGCCGCCGCGGGGGCCGCCGCGGGCGCCGCGAACGAGACCGGAGTGAACGACTCGTTGCTCGCGTTCTTCACTCCGTGCGCGCCGAGGGTGATCACGCCGCACTGCACCTCGAGGCAGTCGACGGTCGTGAGCGCCCCCGAGCGGTCCATCGCCTCGAAGCGCGCCGACGGGATCGTCAGGTCGACGACGAAGGAGCCGTCGGCCGCGAGCACGCCGTTCGCCGCCGACTCCGTCTCGCCGCCCGGGAAGGCCACGAACCGCTCGTAGCCCGCGTTGTCCTTCGACTGGGAGTCGGGCACGTACCGGTAGTCGGCACCGGCCTGCCCGCCGCTGCTGGGCGCCCAGCCCTCGCCCGACACCCAGCCGAACAGGACGTACACCCCGCCGAAGCCCCCCGCGACCGACTGGAATCCGCGTCCTGCGACGGTGATCGACGTCGCCTCGGCGGGATCGGCAGCGGACGCACCGCCCGGGAGGGTGATCGTCACGGAGCCGGCGGCGGCGGCCGCGGGGGCGGCGAGCGGAGCGGCGGCGACCGCCGCCCCGAGCAGCACGGCGGCGAGGAGGCGGGCCGGAGCGGCCGGACGGTGCGGGCCCGCCGCAGCAGCCGGGCGGAACGTGCGGATCATCGGATCTCTCCTGTCGGCGCAGCGGCGCGGGTGTCGGCGTCGGACGGGGGCCGGTCGGTGCGCCGCGCACGCTCCGGCCGGATCGAGAGGACTCCGTCGGCGTCGGCGTCGACGCGGATCGGGAAGCGGTAGACGTCGCTCAGCAGCTCCGTCGTCAGGGCGAGCGCGGGCGGCCCGTCGGCGCGGACCCGTCCGCCCTCGAGCACGACGACGCGGTCGGCGTAGGCGGCGGCCAGCCCGAGATCGTGCAGCACGACGACGGCCGAGCCGCCCGACTCCGTGTGCGAGCGGACCTGGCCGAGCAGGCGCTCCTGATGTCGGATGTCGAGACTGGCCGTCGGCTCGTCGAGCAGCACCAGATCGCACTCCTGCGCGCGCATCCGCGCGTACGCCACCCGCGCCCGCTCGCCACCCGAGAGCTCGGGCATCCGCCGGTCGCGCAGCGTCGCGACCTCCGCGTCCGCGAGGGCCAGCGCGACGGCCGCACCCGCACCGTCGGCGCCCCGTCTCGGCGACCGGCCCATCTCGACCACCT
Source organism: Rathayibacter sp. AY2B7 (assembly GCF_002931635.1). Taxonomy (NCBI): domain Bacteria; kingdom Bacillati; phylum Actinomycetota; class Actinomycetes; order Micrococcales; family Microbacteriaceae; genus Rathayibacter; species Rathayibacter sp. AY2B7. The sequence continues at coordinate 2,240 of NZ_PSUC01000008.1, forward strand.
CGGCGACCGTGAAGGGGAACGACACCTCGTTCGACTGCGTCAGCACGGAGCGCAGCAGAGCGAGCTCGGGCGCGCGGTAGCTCCGGAGGCTCCGCCCGTCGAGGTCGATCTCGCCGGCGTCGGGCACGGAGTCCCCCGCGAGCACCGAGAGGAGGGTCGACTTCCCGGCGCCGTTCGGCCCGACCAGCGCGACGAACTCGCCGCGGCGGATCCTCAGATCGATGCGGTCGAGCACCTGACGGCGGCCGTAGGCGACGCCCGCACCGGAGGCGCGCAGCCGCTCCTCCGCGCTCACGCCCAGCCTCCCGAGCGCACGCGGGCCCGCCGCAGCAGCCAGAAGAAGAACGGACCGCCGACCAGCGCGGTGAGCATCCCGATCGGCAGGTCGGCGTACGGCACCGCGGTGCGCGCGACCGCGTCGGCGGAGACCAGCAGCAGCGCCCCTCCCACGGCGCTCGTGCCGATCAGCGCCCAGTGCGCCGGCCCGAGGACCATGCGCAGCAGGTGCGGCACGACCAGCCCGACGAACGCGATGATGCCGCAGAGGGCGACGGCGGCGGAGGTGAGCGCCGCGACGACCACGATCGCGGCGATCCGGGTCCGCTCGATCGGCACCCCGAGGTGCTGCGCCTGGCGCTCGCCGAGGGCCAGCAGGTCGAGCCGGCGCGAGAGGAGGGCGGCCGCGACGATGCCTGCCGCGGTGATCGGCAGGACGATCGCCACGTCCTGCCAGCGCGTGCCGTTGAGGGACCCGAGCTGCCAGAACACGATCTGCTCGCGCTGCTGCGTGGTGCCGAGGAAGGTGAGGAGCGCGATCCCCGCGCCTCCGACCGCGTTCACCGCGATGCCGGTGAGCACGAGCGTGACCACCTCGGTGCGCCCGCCGGCCCGGGCCGTCAGGTACACCAGGAGGGTCGCGATCAGCCCGCCGACGAAGGCGACGGCCGGCGCGGTCAGCGGCCCCAGCGCGTCGAGCCCGGTCACGATCACCGCGGCCGCGCCGAGAGCGGCTCCGGAGGAGACTCCGACGACGCCGGGCTCGGCCAGCGGATTGCGGAACACCCCCTGCATGACGGCCCCGCCCACGGCGAGCGCCGCCCCGACGACGGCGGCCATCGCGATCCGGGGGAAGCGGATCGCCCAGAGCGTCGCGTCGCCGTTCACGTGTGCGGGGGTCTCGAGCACCGGCAGCACTCGAGCGCCGAGGACGTCGTTCACGTGCTGGGCGACCGAGCCGAGGATCTGCGCGGGTGGGATCGGGAGCTGCCCGAGACCGGCGGAGACGACGGCGACGACGACGAGCCCGAGGATCAGGGCGCCCGTGAGGACCGGGACCCGGCTGAGGCGCGGGGCGGGCGCTCCCGCGACGGCCGTCATCGGGCGCTGTCCGGAGCGTAGATCGCGACAGCCAGCGCGTCGAGCGTGCGCGGGGTGTCGGGGCCGAAGCTGAGGATGCGGGTGTCCGCCATGTCGACGATGCGGCGGTTCTGCCCGGCTGGTGTCTGGGCGAGCGCGGGCACCTGCTGGAGCAGTCCGTCCACTCCGTCGACCGAGTCGAGGCCGCCGGTCATCATCAGGACGAGATCCGGTGCGGCGGCGACGAGCCCCTCGTCGGTGAGCGGTCGCATCCCCTGCCAGCCGATCTCCTCCGCCACGTCCACACCGCCCAGCGAGCGGACGAGGTCGTCGGCGCCCGAGCCCTCGCCGAAGAGGTAGTAGACGCCGGACTGGCCGCGCACGTAGAGGAACGCGATCCGCAGCCGCTGAGCCGGGTCGGCCGGGGCGACCGCGCCGATGCGGGCGATCGTCTCGTCGACGGAGGCGCTCACGCGCGCCGCGAGCTCGGCTCCGCGCTCCGGCACGCCGAGCGCCGCCGCCACCTCGCCGACGAGGGAGGGGATGGTCGCGATCGACCTGTCCGCGCCGACCACGACGACGGGGATGCCGGCGTCCCGCATCTGCAGGACGGTGTCCCACGGGCCGAGGCTGGTGTCGGTGATGATCACGGTCGGCGCCAGGTCGAGGATCGCCTCAGCGGCGAGGTCGTGCCCGTTGCGGGTGACCATCGGCCGGTCGGCGATCTCGGCGAAGTCGCTCGAGAGGTCGCGGCCGACGACGGAGTCGCCCAGACCGAGCTCGAACACGAGCCGCGAGGTGGAGCCGTACAGGTCGAGCGCGAGGATGCGGGACGTGTCGGCCACCGTGACGGCCGTGCCCTGCGCGTCGACGACGGAGGCGGGCAGCGCCTGCGGACCCGACGAGATCGGCTCGACGGGAGCCGCCTGGATCCGGGCCGTGGAGGGGCCGGTAGCGGTGCGCGGCTCGGCGAGCGGTGCGACGTCGGCGAGACGCGGAGTGACCGGGCCGTCGACCGCGGACTCCGCCGAGGAGCAGCCGCCCAGCAGCCCGAGAGCGACCAGGGCGGCGGCCAGGAGGCCTGCGGAGCGGCGGTGGAGGAGCGGCACGATGTCGCCTTTCTCAGAGGCGCCCGAGGCGGGGGCTGGTCGAAAAGTTAGCTAATGCTAACCTAACCTCGCTCGCCCACCGCGAGCCCTGGCCCCCGACGAGACGAGCCGACCGTGACCGCAGCCACGACGACCGACAGCCCCTCCACGCCCGCCCCGACAGCGCCTCCGGGAGTCGCCGCCGCACTCCGCGAGGCCACCTCCGAGGAGCACAGGCACGCCGAATCGCGCGGCTACATCGCGGCGCTGATGCAGGGCACGCTCTCCCTCCGCGAGTTCGCGCGCTACCTCGGACAGCTGCTCCCCGTCTACGAGGCGCTGGAGTCGCGCCGCCCCGCCCCGGAGGATCCGGCCCTGCTCCACGACACCGCCGTGCACCGCGTCGCAGCCCTGCGCTCCGGCCTCGCCGCTCTCGGGGTCGACCCCGCCTCGATCGTCCCCCTCGACGCGACGGCGCGCTACGCGGCCCGTCTGGAGTCCCTCGGCGACGGCGACGGACTGCTGCACCTCGCCCACCACTACACGCGCTACCTCGGCGACCTCTCGGGCGGTCAGGCGATCGCGACGATGATGACCCGCCACTACGGCGCGGACGCGGAGCAGCTGGCGTTCTTCCGCTTCGACGCGATCCCGAACGCCGTGCACTTCAAGCGGGCGTACCGCATCCAGCTCGACGAGCTGGCCCTGCCTCCGCGCGCTCTCGACGCGATGGTGGCGGAGGCGCGTCTGGCCTTCTCCCTCAACGCCGCGGTCTTCGACGCGCTCGACGCCACCCGCCCGCGGACGTGACAGCCGCCGGCTAGCGGCCGGCCTCGTGGATGTCGCGCGCCTTGGTGACCTTCGCAGGGTCCACCGGGTTCATGCCGAGCACGATCTTGCCGCGCGAGTGCCGCTTCTCGAGGTCGTCGAAGGCGTCCTGCACCTGGTCGAAGGGGTAGAAGCCCGAGACGAGCACCCGCAGCTTCTGCTCGCCGACGAGGCCGACCAGCTCGCCGAGGATCTCGGTGTCGCGCTGGGCGGTCTCGGCGTCGGGCCAGACGGCGCGCAGCTCGATCTCCTTGCGGTCGTCGCTGGAGTGGAAGCGGCCCGCCGCGATGCCGAGCTCGTCGGCGAGGGCGTCGTTCTCCCCGCCGAAGTTGTCGAGGAACACCGTGACCCCGCCGGGCGCCGCGGCCCGGATGCGGTCGGCGATCCCGTCGCCGTAGACCACCGGCTTCACGCCGATCTGGCGGAGGTAGTCGAAGTTGCGCTCGCCGCAGGTGCCGATCACCGTCGCGCCGCGGAGCTTCGCCAGCTGGATCTCGAGACTGCCGACTCCTCCGGCCGCCGCGGAGACGAGGACGGTGTCGTCGGGTCCCACATGCGTGGCCTCCAGCGCGCGCCACGCGGTCACTCCGGCGAGGAACAGCGCGCCGCCGACCTCCCAGCTCACGGAGGCGGGCTTGGCGACGAGGTTGCGGCGCGGCACCACGACGTGGGTCGCGTGGGAGCCGACGAGCGCGTGGCCGACCACGTCGCTGCGGAGCTTGATGTCGGTGACGCCCTCGCCGAGGGCGACGACGACGCCCGAGAAGTCGGTGCCCTGGCGCATCGGGAAGGCCGCGGAGTGGTCGGAGTCGAACTGGCCCTGCCGGATGAACGCCTCCATGTGGTTCACCCCGGCGGAGAGCACCTCGACCAGCACCTCGCCCGCCCCGGGCTTCGGCCGCTCGACCTCGGCGATCTCGAGGACGTCCGCGTCGCCGAAACGGCTGTACTGGACGACGCGGGCGGCGGTGGGGCTCAGACGGGACATGCGCTCATCATCCGCCCCCGCCGCCCGAAGCCCCCGACCCCCGAACGGGGGCGTGCGACTCAGGAGGGGTCGCTCGGGCAGTACAGCTGGGTGCGCGGACCGGAGCGGTCGATGACGTGCTCGGACATCGGCCGGCCGCAGAGCGGGCACGCCTGCCCCGCCGGCGCCTCCTGCTCGGGCTGGTCGTACGGGCCGAGCGGCGGCGGGCCGATCCAGGGGAACAGCCGCGCGTTGAAGCGCTGGTAGAGGGAGTCGGTCTTCTTCCGCGTCATATCCTTAGTGTACTAACCATCAGGGCACGATGAGAGGATGACGCCGTGGAACCCGACCCGCTCGCCCTCCAGAACCAGGTCTGCTTCTCCCTCGCCGTCGCGGCGCGCACCGTCATCGGGCTGTACCGCCCCGTGCTCGAACCGCTCGGACTCACGCACCCGCAGTACCTCGTGATGCTCGCGCTCTGGGAGCGCAGCCCTCGCTCGCTCGCCGACCTCGGCTCCGCCCTCCGCCTCGAGCCGGCCACGCTCAGCCCGCTCGTGAAGCGCCTGGAGGCGAGCGGCCACGTCACGCGGGCCCGGAGCAGCGACGACGAGCGCCGCCTCGACGTCGCGCTGACCCCCTCCGGAGCGGCCCTCCGCGAGCAGGCCCTGCAGGTTCCTCCGCAGATCGTGGAGCGGCTCGACGTCCCCCTCGAGGAGCTCACCGCGCTCCGCGACAGCCTCACCGGCCTGATCGGAGCCGCGACCCGCGACGGCCGCTGACCCCCCGCTCGGGGCGCCGGCCGCGAGGACGCCGGCCGTCGCTCCCCGCCGCACCGGGAAACTCCCGGTCACAGCGCGAGATCAGCCTCCGCTCGGCCCGCTCCCGGCCGTCTTGACTGCCCCCTCGCACGGAGTAATGTCATCGCTCGTGACACACGAGGGCCCCCCGTCCGCCGCGGACGGATCATCGGCCGACGCGACCGAGCTGCGCACCGCCAAGCACTTCTTCATCGGCGAGCCGCTCCCCAGCGACAAGCTCGAGGGACAGCTGCTGCAGAAGCGGCTCGCGCTCCCCATCTTCGCCAGCGACCCGCTCTCCTCCGTGGCCTACGCGCCGCAGGAGCTGCTGATGATCCTGCTGCTCGGCGGACTCTCCTTCCTCACCTTCGCCCCCTGGGTGGCCGCGTGCGTGGTCGTCCTCCTCGTCGTGGTGGTGCTGAGCTACCGCCAGCTGATCCGGGCGTACCCGTCCGGCGGCGGCGACTACGAGGTCGCTCGCACCAATCTGGGCGAGACGGCGGGCCTCACGGTCGCCGCCGCCCTCCTCGTGGACTACGTGCTCACCGTGGCCGTGTCGGTCGCCTCCGGAGTCGACAACATCATCTCCGCGGTGCCCGAGCTGGCGCCGCTGCGGGTCGAGCTGGCGATCCTCTTCGTCGTGCTGCTGGCGGCCGTGAACCTCCGCGGCGTCTCGGAGTCGAGCCGCGCCTTCGCCGTCCCGACGTACCTCTTCGTCGCGAGCGTCTTCGTGATGGTCGTCGTCGGCCTGGTCCGCACCGCCTTCGGCGACACCCCGGTCGCGGAGTCGGCGGGCTTCACCGTGCAGGGCGAGCAGCTCACGCAGGCGGCCGTCGTCCTCCTGCTGCTGCGCTCCTTCGCGAGCGGCTGCGCGGCGCTCACGGGTGTCGAGGCCATCTCGAACGGTGTGCCCGCGTTCCGCGCCCCGAAGGTCAAGAACGCCCAGCGCACCCTCGTCGCGATGGGCACGATCGCGATCGTGCTCTTCGTCGGCCTGACCGCCCTCGCCCTGCTCTCGAACGTGCACTACGCCGAGAACGCCTGCCATCTGGTGGGCTTCGCCGACTGCGCCACGACCCCGCAGCGCTCCGTGATCGCGCAGGTCGCCGCCGCCACGTTCGGCAACAACACGATCCTGTTCTTCATCATCCAGGCCGCGACGGCCGCCGTCCTGCTCCTCGCGGCGAACACCGCGTTCAACGGCTTCCCGCTGCTGGGCTCCGTGCTGGCCCGCGACGGCTACGCGCCCAAGTCGCTGAACACCCGCGGCGACCGCCTCATCTACTCCAACGGAGTGATCATCCTGGCGCTCGTCGCCGCGATCATCCTGCTCGTCTACCAGGCCTCGCTCACGAGCCTCGTGCAGCTGTACATCATCGGCGTCTTCGTCTCGTTCACGCTCGGGCAGTCGGGCATGGTCAAGCACTGGGTGCGGATGATCCGCAACGGCGAGGGCTCGCGCACCGTCTACACGAGCCTGGCCATCAACCTGTTCGGCGCGACGCTGACGTTCGCAGTGCTCGTCGTCGTCACGATCACGAAGTTCACCCACGGCGCCTGGCTCGTCTACCTGGTGATGCCGATCCTCGGTGTCCTGATGGCCGGCGTCTACCGCTACTACCGCGACGTCGAGAAGGAGATCGAGGTCGACCCGACCACGACCTTCGGCGCCAACGGCGACCATGCGATCGTGCTGGTGGGCCGGATGAACAAGCCCACGCTGAAGGCGCTCGACTACGCCATCGCGGCGCGGCACGAGACGCTGGAGGCGGTGCACTCCTCCATCGACGACGCGCAGACCGCGCAGCTCAAGGCCGACTGGGCGCAGATGGACATCGAGGTGCCGCTGCGCTGCGTGGCCTCTCCCTACCGCGACATCTCGTACCCGCTGATCAAGTACATCAAGGCCCACCGCCTCGAGCACGGCTCCGAGATCACGACGGTCTACATGCCGCAGTACATCGTCGGGCACTGGTGGGAGGCGTTCCTCCACAACCACAAGTCGCGGCGGATCCGCCAGAAGCTCCTGCTGGTGCACGGAGTGACGGTGGCGCTGGTGCCGTGGCTGCTGGACTCGTCCGAGCTGATCTACGGACGCCGCTCGCGGCCGATCCCCGGCCAGACGCGCCGCGGCGAGCCGGTGCGCCCGGTGACCCGCCGCCCGATCCCGCCCGCGTCCTCGCTCCCCCAGGGTGCCGCCGGCGAGGGCGCCCCGCGCATCCCGCAGCGCCCGGCCGCGCAGAACCGGCCGCGCTCGAAGCGGCGCTGAGGCGGCGGGAGCTCCGAGCCGGCGGGGGCCCGGAAACGGGTAGAGGGCCCGCGGCGTGTGCCGCGAGCCCCCGATTTCCCCTTAGTGCCTTCCCCCGAAGGCGGCCCGCCCCAACGGGCCGTGTCCGACGCTATCGGTGGGCTATGCACCGGCGCATCCTCCTCGCGACGGATGCCCGTGCTCCCTTGAGACGACAGGCTCGTCCTCCGCCGTCTCAGACGACGGCCCCGCGCACCCCTCGGCCGGTGAGCCACCAGACCGCCGCGACGGCGACGGCGGCCGCCGCACCGCCTCCCACGAGCAGGATCGCCGCCCGCACCACGTGCGCCCGGTAGGCGGCGTCGAGCGGATCGATGCCCGCCCCCGCCAGCACGATCCCGGCGGGAACCACCGCGGCCGCGAGCACCACGGCCGCGGCCGCGATGCGCACCGGTTGCCGGCCGTCGGAGCGGAGCTTCCGGGGACGGCGGCCGACGTACCAGACCACCGCTCCGATCCCGAGCCCGAGCAGCCCGAGCACGCCGCTCGCGTACTGCGCCCATCGGAAGCCGGGGAAGGGCCCGAGCTCCTGCTGCAGCAGCGGGATCGCCGAGACGAAGAGGCCGCCCCGGTGGGTGAAGCCGTCCCACATCACGTGGCTGGCGGCTCCGATCGCGATGCCGGCGGCCGCGAAGACGAGCACGCGGATCCATGCGGCGGCCCCGCGGGGCGGCGAGCGCCGGGGACGCAGGCGCGAGCGGACCAGCGCGGGCGCGAGGTCGCGCCAGGCCGGAGCGACGACCGCGCTCCACAGCGCGAGGCCGAGCATTCCGAGCAGCAGGTCGACGGTGACGACGCCGAGGAGGGAGTGGGTGGACTCGCGGGCGACGGCGATCGGGAGGTACATGCCGATGTCCGGGACCATCGCGCCGATGGCCACGGCCGCGGCGGGGATCCGGCCGTTCGAGAACGCGAGCGCGACGACGGCGTGGCTCGGCGTGAAGGGCATGACACGCACGCTATCCCGGCGACGCGACCGGCGAGTGTCCGCGTCGCGAAGCGCGCGTCACCGATCGCGGTCCGGCTCCTGCGCTCCGCTCCGACTCGTCGGCCTCCCGGGGCCGGTGGTCAGCCCGAGGAACGTGATCCCCAGGACGAGGAACACCGGCCAGACCGGATTCCCGAGGACCGCGAAGACCGCTCCCGCCGCGAGGAACAGCGGACCCGTGACCGCGTTCCAGCGCCGGGACGCCTCCTCCGTCGACATCCGACCCGAACCCTTCCCGTCCTGTGCGCGCACCATTCCTCCACGCTAGATCGCCTCCGCGGGGCCCGCCTCCCCCGTCCGGCGGAGCCGCGCGCTCGGGGAGCTCCGAGCGCGGCGACCGTAGAATCGTCCGGAAGTCCGGCCCTCCGGGCCCAGCGGCGACGGATCGGAGCGGGTGTGCGGAAGGCGTTCGCGATCCTCCGCCTGGCCCTCGCCGGGCTGGGCGCGGTCGGACTCGTCGGCGACTTCTTCTACACCCTGGGCTTCCGCGCGTTCCAGATCGACAACTTCTTCGCCTACTTCACGACGCAGTCGAACATGGCCGGGGTCGTGGTGCTGGGCCTGTCCGGCCTGGTCGCCCTCGCGCGCGAGCGAGAGCCGCGCTGGCTCAGCACGGTGCGGGCGCTCGTGCTCACCTACATGGTCGTGTCGGGGATCGTCTTCGGGCTGATCGCGGTCGAGGCCAACAACCGCGGCGTGCGGGTCGACGTGCCCTGGTCGAGCGCGCTCCTGCACTTCGTGATCCCCACGCTCGCGATCCTCGACTGGATCCTCGGACCCGGCCGCCACCCGGTCGCCTGGCGCGGGGCGCTGACGGTGCTCGGCTTCCCGATCGTCTGGGGCGTCATCACCCTGGTCCGCGGGGCCCTCATCGGCTGGTACCCGTACTTCTTCCTCGACCCCGGCCAGGTCGACGGCCCCGTGATGTTCGTGCTCTACGACGTGATCGTGCTGAGCCTGATCTCCGGCATCGCCGCGTTCGTCCTCGCGCTCAGCCGGGTGCGGCCGCTCGGGGCGGCGCACGCGTCGGAGTGGCAAGGGCCGCTGGCGCGGCTCCGCGAGCTCGTCAGCCGGGGACGACGGCGAACGGCTCGAGCGCCGTCTGCGCGAGGGTGACCAGCTCGTCGTCGCTGAGGTCCTGCAGCGAGAGGGCCTGATCCGCTCCGACCAGCCCGACGAGCACCGCCTCGCCGGTCGACGGCTGAAGATTGAGCCACTCGGTGATGCCCGCCTCGGAGCCGACGAGCGACCAGCGCGCGGGGGCGTCGGCCTCCCAGAACGCCTCGTCGAAGCGCAGCCACAGCGTCTCGACGACGCCGGAGCCGAGGGCCGCGACGGCCGCGCGCTGCGCGAACGGGAGCGGCGGGTCGAAGGCGATCGCGTCCGTCTGGAGCACCCCGATCGGCACGGTGACCAGCACCCGGTCGGCTGTGAACGACTCGCCGGTGCCCAGCCGGATGCTGACCCCGGTGTCCGTGTAGCCGATCCCGCTCACCACGGCGCGCAGCGAGACCTCGACGTCGGCGAGCAGCGTGTCGACCAGGGGCGCGAGCCCGTCGGTCAGCAGCGCGTCGCCGGAGTCGTCGCTCAGCTCCTCCGCGGTCGTGGCGGCGGAGGCGTCGCCCAGTCCGTACCAGGAGGAGAGCTCCTCGGGAGCGGCGCCGGTGCGCAGCGCGGTCGTCCCGGCGAGGTGCGCCGCCACGCGGGCGGCGTCGCCGTCGCCGGAGCCCGGCTCGGCCTCGGCGGGATCGGGCGCTCCGGAGCCGGCGAACGACTCGGCGAGCGCCAGGTCCTCCGGCTGCTCCGCTCCCCACTCGAGAGCACGGGTCAGGGCGTCGGCACCCGTGGTGCCGGTGTCGAGAGCCGCGCCGTCGGCGTCGCTCGAGCGGACGTCGGCGAGGTCGACCGCGGTCGTGACGACGCCCGCGTCCGCGATGCTCTCGCGCAGGGCGGCTCCCGCGCCGGTGAGGGCCCAGGCTCCGGTCTCGACGGCGATCGGCCAGCCGTCCGGAGTCGCGGTGGCGATGCGGCCGCCGGTGCGCTCGCGCGCCTCGACCACGGTGACGTCGAAGCCCGCGTCGGACAGGCGCCGCGCGGCGACCGCTCCGGCGAGACCGGCCCCGACGATCGCGATCCGCTCGCCCTCGTCGGCGACGGCGCTGATCTCGGCGGCCGCGCGGACCCCGGAGCTCCAGGCGCCCTGGAGTGTGCCGGGCGCCTCCGTGTCGGTGGCCTCGCCCGCGAGGAAGACGCGGTCGAGGACCGCGGTGCCCAGGTCGGTGCGGTGCTGCGGCGTCGCGCCGACGGGCAGGTAGGAGACGGAGCCGAGCGCGTACGGATCCTCGGCCCAGGCGGAGCGCACGAAGGCGGCCGGCGCGGGGACGGCGGTGGTGCTCGGCGTGGGCACGGGGGCCTTCGTGACGGAGCGGGTCGGCGTCGGACGCGACGGCGTGCAGCCCGCGAGAGCCAGGAGCCCGACTCCCGTGGCGGCTCCCGAGAGGAAGAGGCGGCGTCCGATCGTCATCCCGGACATCCTACGTTCTCGGCGTTCGGCCGGGGCGGCGCGGGCGGCGTGGCTGACGCCACCGGGCACGCGGCCCGCTCGGAGGTGCGGGGTGACGGCGGGACGGCGAGCGGATAGCGTCGGGGCAGCGCGGACCGGACCGCGGCGACGGGGGACGCGGCATGGACACGACACGGACGCGGACCGCGACGACGACGGCCGGGGCCCCTCCCCGCAGTCACCTCCACGCGGTGCTGCTCGGCGCACTGGGGATGATCGTGGTCCCGCTGCTCATCGTCCTCGCGACCACGGCCTGGTCCTCCCCCGGTCCCGAGGAGTACGTCCGCATGGCGCTCGGCTCGGTGGTCGCGGCGTGCGTCTCGGTGGTCGGCGCCTGGTGGCTCGCCTTCGAGCGGCGCAGCGCCGGGGCACCCGGTCGCACCTGGTTCTGGGGCGTCGCGTGCCTCGTCACGGTCAGCGCGGTCTCGACCGTCGGAGCCGCCGCCGACCGCCTCACCGGCCTGATCACGGGCTGAGCAGGTGGACGTCCAGGCGCGGTCACCGCGCTCGCCTCACCCCTCAGCGACCGCGCCGGTGGTCGCGAGTCCCCCCTCGAGCGAGCGGCAGCAGCATCGGCGCCGGTGATCGCCCCGACGAGACGACCGAGCGGCTCCGGCTGTTCCGTCCCGCCGAGAGCGATCTGGACGAGCTGTGGCGGCTGTACTCCGACGAGCGGATCGCGGCGGGCGACCCCCTCCTCCGACACGGCTCCGTCGAGCAGACCCGGGCGGTGCTCGCCCGCCGGACGGCGCAGTGGGAACGGGACGACCTCAGCAGCTGGGTCGTCCGGCTGCGGAGTCCCGAGGGCGGCGCGGACGGTGCGATCGGGATCGGCGGATGCACCCTCCTCACCGACACGGCCTGGAACGTCGCGTTCACCGTCCATCCGGACCACTGGGGCAGGGGGTACGCCCAGGAGGTCGCCTCCGCAGGCATCGCGCGGGCGCGGCGGCTCCGACCCGAGCTCCCCGTGACCGCGGTCGTCGCGGAACGGAACGAGCGATCGCACCGCACGGTCGCTCGACTCGGTCTCGAACGGAGGTGGGCGGGCCCCGACGCGCACAGCCCCGATCCCGCGGCTCGCATCGTGCTCTACTCCGACCGCCTCCTCTCCGAGGACGAGATCGGCCGCCTCACGAGCTGAGGGCGCCGCGTGGCGCTGATCGCCGCCGGCAGCAGCGGAACCGAGACGCCTGCGCGAGACCGGGACGTCACGTTCCGGTGCGCCTCCTGGCCCCATCTTTCTTCCCGGCGGGCGGCGCTGCGCGCGAGTGGGTGGGCGGCGCGGCACTCGCGCTGACCCTCCTCGCGATCGCGCTCGGCGGCCGGCCGACAATTCGGGGCAGGAGGGGCGCGGAGGTACTCGCCGGACCGGGCATCCGAAGCCGGTCGCCGCGAGCGGCGTTAGCGTCGTCGGATGGCGAGCACTCAGGGCGTGCGGCCGGAGGCGGACGTCGTAGCCCGCCGAACCGAGTCGGCGCGGCCGCTTGATCGGCGGATGCGTCGAGAGGGTGTCCCTGCTCGCGGGCACGCCCTACGGCGATGTTCCGGGCTTCGCTCGCCGGCACGCGCCGGAGGGCAGCGTCGTCTACCTGGAGGCGGCCGGGTCCGACTCCGTCTCGGTGCTCCGGATGCTCACCTCCCTCCGCCTCGCGGGCTGGTTCGAGCAGGCGACCGGCGTCCTGATCGGCCGGACCGAGGGCGCCTCCCTGCCCGAGCTGAGCCAGGAGGACGCGGTGCAGCGCGCTCTCGGCGACCTCGGCGTGCCGGTGATCCTCGACGTCGACACCGGGCACCAGCCGCCGCAGATGCCCCTGGTCGACGGCGCGCTCGCAGAGATCGCGCTGAGCGGGCCGACCGCCTCGATCACGCAGCGGCTCGTGCCCTGACGGCGCGTGCGGAGAGATCCCGTCGAGCAGTGCCACCTCGCGGCACGGCCGCCGCCGCTCCCGGCCCTCCTCCGCCCGCCGAGCGCAAGGCCGAGCGGCGGGAAGGCGCCGAGTGGTAGACCTGGGGGCATGAGCAACGACATCCGCGCACTCGCCGAGGGCGAGAGCTACCTCGCCTTCTTCCAGGGCGGGCCGTTCGACGGCCAGACCGAGAACCGCGTCAGCACCGAGGGGGGCTACGAGAAGGAGGTCGACGTCTACGCCGCCGTCGACGGCCAGGAGACGCACCTCGTCTACAACGCCGTCTCCGCGAAGGAGGTCGGCGAGGCGGTCCACGTGACCTACTCGATCGACACTCCCGACTCCGACCCGATCGAGGACCCGGAGGACCGTGGCGGCGGATTCCAGTAGTCCGCACCACCCTTCGGATGCCGCTCCGGCGTCGCGCTCAGCGCGGCCGGGGCGGCATCGGCATGTGAGGACGCGCCACTCCGGAGACCACGCCTCCCGCCGCTCCTAGGATGATGGTTCCTCACTGTCTCGGCCGATTCAGGTCCGCGTTCCTCGGGAGCCGCCGTGTCCGATCCGCTGATCCGCCCGATGCCCCTCCGCGGCGACTCCGCCCGGCACTGGCTGCGGGCCCGCCACGCCGAGGCCGGGCCCGACCCCGCTTTCGCCGTCACCGGTCAGGAGGCCGCCGCCGAGGGCGTGCTCCTGCGGCGGATCTGGCACACGGCCGGCACGATCGACTTCCGCCCGAGCCCCCGCGCCGACCCGGGGTCGGTGGTGCTCCTGCTCCCGCTCGAGGGCGCGTTCACCGTCGCCAGCCGGGAGGAGCGCGAGTTCGTCGGCCGCGGCACCCTCGCGGTGCTGCCCGCCCGATCGGGAGCGACGATCAGCACGAGCGCTCACAGCTCCCGGCTCGTCCTGGTCGTGCGGCCCTCGGGCGACACGGATCCGCCCGTCGGCCTCACCGTGGTCTCCTCCCTCGCGGCACCGGTGCTGGTCGCCGCCGCGAACGCCGTGCTCGACGCCGGGCTGCCCATGAGCCCCGGGCTGCACACCGCGCTGCGGGGCCTCGCCGCGGCCATCGTCGCGGAGTGACGGGAGCTGTCAACCCTCCCCGCCCCGGCCATCCGCTCGCAGGGACGTCCTCGAACATCAAGTGACGCCGATCGTCGGCGCCGGAAGGAGCACTCGCCATGGCCGAGATCACCGCCCACCACGGACTCTTCAAGGACACGGACCTGCACGTCGACGACACCGGCGGATCGGGCCGCCCCGTGGTCCTCATCCACGGCTGGCCCCTCTCGGGCGAGTCGTGGAAGGAGCAGGTCCCCGCGTTCGCCGAGGCCGGCTACCGCGTCGTCACCTACGACCGCCGCGGCTTCGGGCGCAGCGACAAGCCGCTCACCGGCTACAGCTACGACACGCTCACCGAGGACCTGCACACCCTCCTCACCGAGCTCGACCTGCAGGACGTCACCCTGGTCGGCTTCTCGATGGGCGGCGGCGAGGTCGCCCGCTACTTCACGAAGCACGGCGCCGAGCGCCTGCACAGCGTCGTCTTCGCCTCGGCCGTCCCGCCGTACCTGATGAAGACGGACGACAACCCGGACGGCCCGCTCGAGAAGGCGCAGGCCGCGCAGATGACCGCGGGCCTCACGAAGAGCGAGGACGACTTCTACGACCAGTTCACCACCGACTTCTTCTCGGTCGACGGCGTGCTGAAGGTGACGGAGGAGCAGCGCCAGGAGGCGATCGCCCTAGCGAAGCAGTCGGCCAAGCACGCCGCGCTCGCCTGCATGACGGCGTTCGCGACCACCGACTTCCGCGAGGACCTGCCGAACGTGTCGGTGCCCGCGCTCGTCATCCACGGCGACGGCGACGGCACGGTTCCGTTCGAGGGCTCCGGCGCCCGCACCCACGCGGCGATCCCCGGCTCCGAGCTGCACGTCGTCCACGGCGCCCCGCACGGAGTGACCGTGAGCCACCCGGAGGAGTGGAACCGCGTCGTCCTGGAGTTCCTCGCGAAGTAGCGGCGGCGCTCCGCGCATGCTGATCGAGCAGCCCCGCAGGGGCGTATCGAGACTCGTCACACGGACACGGATCTCGATACGCGCCCTGTGCGCTGCTCGATCAGCTTGCGTCGGCCGCGGCCTGTGCGCTGCTCGATCGGCACGAGTCGGCCACCCGCGCGCGATGCTCGCTCAGCATGATCCGGAGACGCTTCTCCGGAGCCCCCGCGTCAGCCCTTCTCCGCGCCCTCGGTCGTGTTCATGATCCGCCGCTGGAAGACGAAGAACAGCACGGCCACCGGGATCGACATCAGCACCGCGGCCGCGAGCTGCAGCGGGTACTGGTTGCCGGTGCCCAGCTGCCCCGACACGAGCGACGCGACTCCGGTCGTCAGCGTGTTGAGCTCCGGCGACTGCCGAGACACCACGAAGTGCGAGAACTCGTTCCACGAGCCCTGGAACGACAGGATGAACAGCGTCACGATCGCCGGACGCGCCATCGGCACCACGATCGAGCGGAAGGTCCGGAACACTCCGGCCCCGTCGATCCGCGCGGCCTCCTCGATGGAGAGCGGGATCGAGTCGAAGAACTGCTTCATGATGAAGATCCCCGCCGCGTCCACGATCAGCGGGACGATCATCCCTGCGTAGCTGTCGTAGAGGCCGAGCTGCTTGAGGATCAGGAACCGCGGGATCAGCAGCACCACCGCGGGCACGCTCATCACTCCGATGAACAGCGCGAACAGCAGGCCCCGTCCGCGGAAGCGCAGCCGCGACAGCGCGTAGCCGGCCAACGAGTCGAAGAAGACCCGGCCGACCGTGACGAACACGGTGACGATCACCGAGTTGAGCGTCCACAGCGGCAGCGGCACGTCGGTGAACAGACGCTCGTAGGAGGCGAACGACCAGGTCGCGGGCAGCAGCGACAGCGGGTTCGCGGTGGCGTCGGCGTCCGACTTGAACGACGAGGCGACCGAGATCAGGAACGGGTAGATGTACACCAGCGCCAGCGCGATCAGCAGCAGGTAGCCGCCGATCAGCGACGCGCGGCCGCGGGCGCCGAGGCGGATGCGGCGGTGCGGGACCGGCGCGGCGGGCTCGGGGCTCTCAGGGGCGCGGGTGCCGGGCTCGGTCAGCGTGCTCATCGGATGCCTCCCGTGGTGAGGGTCGTCGCGGCGTCGGCGCGGGCGGCGCGGCGGGGGCGCCGGCGCGGCTCCCCCTTCTCGCGGAGGAGCGCCCGCTGCAGGAGCGTCAGCACGACGATGATGAAGAAGAGGATGAAGGCGATCGCGGCGCCCTGACCCCAGCGGAGGTCCGTGAACGAGGACTCGTAGGCGAGGTACGCCGGGGTGAGCAGCGTCTTGCCCGGCGCCCCTCCTCCGGTGAGGTAGATCTGGTCGAACACCTGCCAGGTGCCGATCAGTCCGAGGGTCAGCACGGTGAAGAGCGTGGGCTTGAGCATCGGCAGGGTGACCGAGAAGAACTTCCGGAGCGGGCCGGCGCCGTCCATGAGCGCCGCCTCGTCGATCTCGGCGCCGATGTTCTGCAGCGCCGCGAGGAACAGCAGCATGAACGTGCCCGAGGTGGTGAAGATCGCCATCGTGATCAGCACGCACATCGCGACGGACGGGCCGGACAGCCAGTCCCACCAGGTGAGGCCGAGCGGGGCGCCCGCGGCCAGCGGCCCGGAGCCGTCGACGCCGACGGCGCCCAGGAGCGAGTGCAGGACGCCGGTCGGGTCGGCCATCCAGGTCGGCCCGTCGGCGCCGAACCAGCCGAGCACCGCGTTGACGACGCCGGAGGCGGAGAAGAGGAACAGGAAGATCACGGTGATCGCGATCGAGGAGGTGACGGAGGGGAAGTAGAAGGCGGTGCGGAAGAAGCCCCGGCCCCGCAGGATCCGCCGGTTCACCTGCACGGCGAGGAAGAGCGCGAGCGCGGTCTGCAGCGGCACCACGAGCAGCACGTAGTAGACGTTGTTGCGGATCGCGGTGCCGAAGTCCTTCTGCGCCAGGCCGGAGTCGGTGAGCACCGCGCGGTAGTTGTCGGCTCCGACGAACTGCGCGGTCGGCCCGAGGGGCGAGCCGAGCCCGTTCCAGTTGCTGACGCTGACCCAGAGGGCGAGGCCGATCGGGACGACGAGGAACACGCCGATCACGACGATCGCCGGGAGGGTGAAGAGCCAGCCGTAGCGGGCCTCGTGCCCGCGGATGCCGGAGCGGCGGCTCCGGGGGGCGGCGGTGGTGCTCATCGATGCGTCTCCTTCGACTCACGTGCGCGGGGTGGGGCGTGCCGGTCGGGCACGGGGAGGCGGCGGTCGGGTCCGCCGCCTCCCGGCCGGGCTACTTCGCGTTCGCCGTGTCGAGCGCGTCCTGCAGGTTGGTCTGCAGGTCGCCGAGGATCGACTCCGGGTCGCCGGTCGCGAGGCCCTCGAGCGCCGAGTTGAAGTCGGTGATGACGGTCGCCGCGCCGGCGAAGGCCACCGGGCTCACCGCGTAGTCGTTGCCGGAGACGAAGGCGGCGTTCTCGGGGTACTTCGTCGCGTACTCGGCGGCTCCGGTCTCGGTGGAGGGGATGACTCCGAAGGCGTCCGAGAAGGCGAGCTGCTGCTCGTCAGAGGTCAGGGCCGACACGAGCGACTCCGTCTTCTCGGCCGTGGCGCTGCCGACGGGGATGCCCCAGCAGTTGCTGAAGGTGAAGGTCGACTTCCCGCCGGGGCCGGCGGGGAGCTCGGCGACGCGGTAGTCGACGTCGGGGTAGTCGGCCGCGAGCGCTCCGTTGATCCACGGGCCCTCGATGACCATCGCCGCCGCGCCCTTGCCGAACGCCTCGCCGGACCAGCCGGAGTCGAGCGCGGCCGGGAACTTCAGCACGCCGTCGGTGAGCAGCGTCTTCACCTCGGTCAGGCCCGCGACGTTCTCGGGGGTGTCCGCGGTGACCGTGGTGCCGTCCTCCGAGAGGAGCGATCCGCCGGCCTGGTTCATGAAAGTGCCGATGCGCGCGTACTCGGCGCCGAAGGAGAGCCCGGTCACTCCGTTCGCGGTCAGCTTCGTCGCCGCCGACTCGAGCGAGGCCCAGTCGGTGGGGACGTCCGCGTCGGTGAGGCCGGCCGCCGCCCAGAGGTCCGTGTTGATCACGAGGCCGAGCGTGGAGAAGTCCTTGGGCTCGCAGTAGAACCGGTCGTCGTAGCTGAACGCGTCGCGCAGCGCCGGGTAGAAGGCGTCGGCGTTCCCGGCGTCCTGGGCGTACGGCTCCAGGTAGCGGTTGCTCGCGTAGGTCTGGAACTGGTCCCAGCTCATGTAGAAGAGGTCGGGCGGGTTGCCGCCGGAGAAGCCCTGCCCGAGCTGCTGCGTCAGGTCACTGGCGGCGACCACGTCGACCGTCGTGCTGTTCTGCTCGCCCCAGGCGTTCACGGCGTCGGTGACGGCGGTCGTCTCGGCGTCGCCGGACGAGCCGATCATCACGGTGAGGGCGGAGTCGCCGCCCGCGTCACCGGAGTCGGAGCCGCTCGAGCAGGCGGCGAGCGGGAGCAGCAGGCCTCCGGCGAGGATCGCGGCACCCCAGCGTGCCGCGCGGTGGGTGGGGGTCATGGTCTGGCCTTTCGTGGGGAGGGGCGCCGGTCGGAGTGACGGCGCCTCAGTCGGCGGGGTGGTGGAGGGGTGTGCGGAGCACGAGGTGGGGCTCGATCAGGCGGTGGGCCTCGCCCGGAGCGAGCGAGCGGTGGACGACGTCGTCGCCGCGCTCGCCCAGCAGGAGCTCGAGCGCGCCCGCGGCCACCGCGTCGAGGTCCTGCTCGATGCTCGGCAGGCCGACGGCCGCGGCGACGGGGGTGTTGTCGAAGCCGACGATCGGGAGGGAGGGCCGGCCGACGGCCACGGCGGCCATCGAGGCGCCGAGCGCGAGCGAGTCGGAGACGCAGACCAGCCCGTCGAGCTCCGGGGTCGCGCGGAGGAACTCGATGGCCGCGATGCGGGCCTGCTGGACGTCGTCCTCGGAGGAGGCGGCGAGCAGGGGCGCGTCGGGGAACCGCTCGCGGTGCACCCGCTCCCAGCCGCTGCGGCGGTCGTCGCCGGTCGCGGATCCGCTCGGCCAGCCGAGGAAGCCGATGCGGGAGCAGCCGCTGTCGGCGAGGTGCGCCGTGGCCTGGGCGAGCCCGGCGGCGCCGTCGACGTCGACCCAGAGGTGCTGCGGGTCGTTGCGGTCGTCGACGCCCCAGGGGCGGCCGAAGGTGACGAAGGGCACGGCCTGCTCGATCAGCCAGGCGGTCCGGGGGTCGCCGTAGAAGGTGGAGGTGAGTACGAAGGCGTCGACGTCGGCTCCGTCGCGGAGGCGTCCGATCCGCTCGATCTCCTCCTCCGGGCTCTTCGCCGTGTAGAGGAGGATGCGCATGCCGCGCGCATCGGCCTGCTCGGTGACGGCGTGGAGGAAGCGGTCGAGCAGGCTGCCGGAGATGCCGTCGAGCACGCGGTCCATCCGGACGCCGATGGTGCCGGACTTGCGGGTGCGAAGGCGGCGGGCGGAGGCGTGCGGCCGGTAGTTGAGGTCGCCGATCGCCTTCTCGACGCGCTCGCGGGTGCTGTCGCGGACGATGTGCGGGCTGTTGAGCACGTTCGACACGGTCTGGCGCGAGACGCCCGCGGCACGGGCGACGTCCTCGACGGTCGGCAGTGCCATGCGTCCTCCTCGACGTGCTCTTGATCGTTCCAACCCGGCGGGATCCACCGATTTGATCGATCAAATCCTTCGGTAAGGTTACCTCCGACGACGCCGCTGTCAACCGTCCGCCCCGCTCCGGCACTCCCGGGGCCGGCGGCGGACGATCGGCGGCACGCCCCCAGCACCGACGATCCAGTGAGGAGTCGACCGTGACGACCGAGCGCGACGACCGACAGACCCCGCCCCGCCAGCCCCGCCAGCCCCTCCTCCACGACTCCCTCGTCCTGCTCCGCGCACCCGTGCAGCTGTGGTCGGACGAGGCGGGCGAGGTCGGCTCCCGCCCCGTGCACGGGTTCTACCTCGGCGACGTGCGCGTGCTCGCGGGCGCCTCCCTCCGGGTGGGTGGCGCGGCGCTCGAGGCGATCGCGAGCGGCCGCGACGGCGCCTCCTCCGCCCGCTTCACCGCGCTCGCCCGCCATCTCGACGACGCCGCCGCGGACCCTAGGATCCGCGTGGTCCGCTCGCGGGAGGTCTCCGCCGGCGGCGTCCGCGAGAGCATCCGCCTCGAGTCGGCGCTCCCCGACCAGGTCGCGACCACCGTCGAACTGACCCTCGATCCCGACTTCTCGCTCGTGCACGTGGTGAAGGCGGGGCTCCGCGACGAGCCCTCCTTCGCGACCGCTCCGGTGGACGGGGGCCTCGACTGGACCCACGGCCCGGTCCGCGCCGAGCTGCGCGCACCCGGCGCCTCGATCTCGGGCACGGTGCTCACCTGGAGCGTCGTGGTCCCGGCCCGCGGGAGCGTCGAGGTCGCGTGGAGCGTCGCCGCGGAGGACGCCTCCGCCGTGGTCGCCGCCGCGTCCGGACCGGCCGAGTGGGCGGGGACCGCGCTCGAGACCGGCGACTCCCGCCTCGCCTCCTGGTGCCGCGCCGCGCTCGACGACCTCGACGCCCTGCGCATGGTCACCGTGGAGCGCCCCGGCGAGCCGTTCCTCGCCGCGGGAGCGCCGTGGTTCTTCACCCTCTTCGGCCGTGACTCGATCTGGGCGGCGCGGATGCTCCTCCCCCTCGGGACCGGGATCGCCGCCTCCACCCTCCGCGTCCTGGCCGGCCTGCAGGGCACCCGCCACGTCGCGGACACCGCCGAGCAGCCGGGCAGGATCATGCACGAGCTGCGCGCCACGACCCTCGAGATCCCCGGCGAGTGCGTTTCGCTGCCCCCGCTCTACTTCGGCACGGTCGACGCCACCGCGCTCTGGGTCTGCCTCCTCCACGACGCCTGGCGCTGGGGGCTCCCGGACGACGAGGTCGAGGAGCTGCTGCCCGCTCTGGAGGC
This sequence comes from Rathayibacter sp. AY2B7, assembly GCF_002931635.1. Classification (NCBI taxonomy): domain Bacteria; kingdom Bacillati; phylum Actinomycetota; class Actinomycetes; order Micrococcales; family Microbacteriaceae; genus Rathayibacter; species Rathayibacter sp. AY2B7. The sequence continues at coordinate 23,034 of NZ_PSUC01000008.1, forward strand.
GGCGCTGCGCTGGCTCCGCGATGACGGCGACTCGGACGGCGACGGGTTCCTCGAGTACGTGGACACCACGGGGCACGGCCTCGCCAACCAGGGCTGGAAGGACTCGGGCGACTCGATCCAGTGGCGCGACGGCACGCTCGCCGAGGGTCCGATCGCGCTCTGCGAGGTGCAGGCCTACGCCCACGAGGCCATGGTCGGCGGAGCGGCGCTGCTCGAGCACCTCGGCCGCGACGGCTCGGAGTGGCGCGAGGCGGCGTCGACGCTGAAGGCGCGCTTCGCGGAGGCGTTCTGGATCGACGACGCCGACGGCGGCTACCCGGCGATCGCGCTCGACGCGGCCGGGCGCCCGGTCGACACGATCACCAGCAACCTCGGCCACCTCCTCGGTACCGGCATCCTCTCCCCCGAGCACGCCGCCCGGGTCGCCGAGCTGCTGGTCTCCCCCGGGCTCGACTCGGGCTTCGGCCTGCGCACCCTGGACACCGGCTCGGGCGGCTACTGGCCGCTGTCGTACCACGGCGGCTCGGTCTGGGCGCACGACACCGCGATCGCCGTCACCGGGCTCGCCCGGGAGGGCTTCGGGGCGGAGGCGACGACCCTCTCGCGCGGACTGATCGCCGCGGCCGAGGGCTTCGGCTACCGGATGCCCGAGCTGCACTCGGGCGACCCCGCCGCCGAGGTGCACGCGCCGGTGCCGTACCCGGCGGCCTGCCGACCGCAGGCCTGGTCGGCGGCCGCCTCCGTCGCCGTGCTGTCGGCGGCGCTGGGGCTCGCTCCCGGAGGCGACACCCTGGTCGTCGCGCCGCTCTCGCCCGCGCTCGCCGGGCCGATCCGCGTGGACGGGATCCGCTACCGCGGCTCCGTGGTGCCGGTGGACTGGGACGGCAGGATCTGAGGCGCCGCGCCGCTCAGGGCAGACCGACTCAGGGCAGGCGCGCTCAGGGCAGGCGCGCTCAGGGCAGGCGCGCCACGACCGCGCGCGCGATGCGCCGGCCCGAGCGGTTCGCCCCGATGGTGGAGGCCGTCGGGCCGTAGCCGGCGAAGAAGACGCGCGGATCCGTCAGCGAGGCGCCGTCGGCGACAGCGATGCCGCCCTCGCGCTCGCGCAGCCCGAGTGGAGCGAGGTGGCGCAGCTCCGGCCGGAAGCCCGTCGCCCAGATGATCGCGTCGGCGCGCGTGAAGGAGCCGTCCGGCCAGCGCACGCCCTCCTCCTCGATCGACGAGAACATCCCCCGCTCGTGCAGGAGCCCGCGCTCGATCCCGGCGACCACCCGGCGGGTGCGCTGCACGCCCGTGCCGCCGACGATGCTCGGGAGGGGCAGGCCCGCGCGGGCGGCGCGGTCCTGCTCGGCCACCGCCTCCACCGCCGACTCCATCGCCAGCTGCTCGCCGTCGTGGTAGACGACCGGTCGCCGCGTCGCCCACGTCAGGGAGCGCGCGACCCGCTCGAGCTCCAGCAGGAAGCCGATCGCCGAGGTGCCGCCGCCGACCACGAGCACCTGCTTCCCGGCGAAGTCCTCGGCGCGGACGTACTCGGTCGGGTCGATCTGCACGCCGCGGAAGCGGTCCCGCCCGGGGTAGTGCGGGACGAAGGGCGATCCCCAGGTGCCGGTCGCGTTGACGAGCAGACTCGCGCGCTCGACCGCGCGGTCGGACTCGACGACGAGCGGCGACCCCGTGTCGTGCGGCGTCGCACTCGTGACGCGCCGCACCGACTCCGGACGGCGGATCTCGAGACCGAGCTCCTCCTCGTAGCGCCCGTAGTACTCGCGGACCACGTCCCGTGCCGGTCGCCGGTGATCGGCCGTCCGGAACGACAGCCCCATCCGCTCCATGCCCGGGAGATCGTGCACGCGGTGCGCGGAGCCGAGCCGCAGGGCCTCCCAGCGGAACTGCCAGGCCCCGCCGGGCTCCGGACCGCGGTCGAGGACGATCAGGTCGCGCCCGGGGACGAGGCCGAGACGGCGCAGGTAGTAGGCCACGGACAGACCCGCCTGACCCGCGCCGATCACCACGACGGGACGCGGTGGGGCGACGCTGTCCACGGTGCTCCTGACGCGGTCGAGGATGGGCGGCCGTCCGGCAGATCGAGGCCCGGGGTGGCGTGTCCCCCGTCTGCTAAACTACCGCGTAGATTTCAACTTTCCCTGTCTGCTCTTTTCCCCAGCCGGCTCACTGCCCGTCTGGCCTGTCATCGTGAGGGGGTCACCCATGGGGCGCGGCCGTCAGAAGGCGAAGAACACCAAGATCGCCCGTGAGCTGAAGTCGTTCAGCCCGGCGGTCGATTACAGTGCGCTCGAGCGCGAGCTCAGCCACCCGGACGAGCCGGACTACTCGAAGTGGATCGACGCCGAGGACGACGGCGACGACACGGACCTCGTCGAGGAGCCGCACCAGAAGCGTGCGTGACTCCTCCCGTGAATCGGGGCCGCTCCCTCGGGGCGGCCCTGTTTCGCGTGCGGACGGGGATCCGGCGGGTGAGGGACCCGACCTGGAGCGCGGGTCGCTCGGCTGAGCACGTTCTCCCGCTTTCCGCCACTGAGGGCAGAATGTCGGTGCCCCCTGGGACACTGACCCGATGAGCACTTCCCCGCCCGCACGGCTGCCCGTGTGGCAGTCGGAGCGTCGCGGGAGCGACCTCGACGAGGCGCGCGACTTCTACGCCGGCTCGTACAACGGCTCCGGCTTCCGGGCCGAGCGCTCGGTCGTGCCGTTCGCGTTCCGCTACACGACGACCGGGCCCGGGCCCGTGAGCCTCCACTCCGCCTCCTTCCTGGGCCGGGTGCGCGGCACGGTGGCACCGAGCGACGTCTACGTCGCCCTCTGGCTGACCGCGGGGCGCGCCTCCCTCGATCTGGGGCGCGACGAGCACCGCCTCGTCGTCGGGCGCCCGGCCATGTTCCCGAGCGGCCGACCCTTCGGCTTCGAGGCCCTCGAGTACCGCGACGCGCTCGTGCACTTCGAGGCCGCCCACCTCGAGACGATCGCCGCCGAGCTGCACGGCACCGAGCCCGGCCCGCTGCGGTTCGCCCCCGTGGCGCGAGACACGACCGCCTGGTGGGCGGCGATCCGGCTCCTGCGCGACACCCTCGCCTCCGCGCACACGCCCACCGTGCTGCAGCGCGACGGCGTCGCCCGCATCGCCGCGCTCGCCGCCCTGCAGACCTTCGCCCACCGCATCGCCCCGCTGCCGGCCGTGCCGCCCTCGGTCAGCGCGCGGCGCCTCCGCCGGGCCGTGGAGTTCGTGCAGGCCAACGCCGATCTGCCCCTCGGAGTGGCCGACATCGCCGACGCTGCGGGGCTCACGGTCCGCGGCGTGCAGCTCGCGTTCCAGCGCGCCTTCGGCGAGACCCCGCGGCACTACCTGCGCGACGTCCGCCTCGAGCGCGCGCACGAGGAGCTCTCGGCCGGATCGATCGGCTCGCTGGTGGTCGGCGACGTCGCCGCCCGCTGGGGGTTCATCAGCGGCGGCCGCTTCGCCCAGCACTACGCGACGCGGTTCGGCGAGCTCCCGAGCGAGACCCTCCGGCGCTAGTCCCGCCGATCCCCGACGGCGGTTCCGCCGAGGGGCGTTCGGGCGTACTGTCCGAGGACCGCCCGCTGCCCCGCGGGCCGCGTCGATGGAGCCGCGAATGTTCGAACCCGGAGGATCCGCGCGGCCTGTCGCGCGGGTCGGCTACGTCACCGCCGCCCTGCTGGTCGGCGCGATCCTGGTGGGCGGCGCGGTCGGCGCCGCCGTCGCCCTGGTCCTCTACCTGCCCGGCGTCCTCGCCGCCGACGGCCCGCCCGGGCTGGTGAGCTTCGGCCTGCTCATGGGAGCGGCCTCCGGCGCGGGCATCGGAGTCGTCGGAGGCGCGGGAGCGGTCGCCGGCATGGTCGCGGTACGCGTCGCGAGCCGCCGCGACGGCCCGTTCGTGCTCGGCACCAGCGCGGGCGCCGGTCTCGGCGTGCTGGTCGCCTCCGCGAACCTGCTCGTCAGCCGCGACGCCCCGACCTGGGCGACGGCCCTGCTCGCCACCGCGGCCGCCTGCGCGCTCTGCGCTGCGGGCTCGTGGCTGCTGACCCGGCACGAGCACTCCTGGGAGCGCGCGCACGCCGTACCGCGCTGATCCGCGGCGCCTCCGAGGATCAGCCCGCGTAGGACCCGACCAGGCGGACCGCTCCGCCGTCGACGCCCTTCGCGCCCTGCTCGAAGCCCTCGAACCCGCGCGCGGCGGTCGAGACGCGGCCGGCGACCCACGACGGGACGCCCGAGCGCTCGAGGCGCGCGATCACGCCGTCGGCAGCCTCCGCCGCGACCACGGCGAACATGCCGATGCCGAGGTTCCAGGTGCCCTCGGTGCTCTCGAGCGTCGCGCCGGACATCCCGGCGAGCGCGCGGAACACGTCGGACGGGCTCCAGCTCGCCCGCTCGACCTCGACCCAGGAGCCGCGCGGCAGCACCCGGGCGAGGTTCGCCGCGATCCCGCCGCCGGTGACGTGGCTGATGGAGTGGACGGCCGGGCCGAGCTCGGCGTCGTCGAGGAGGTCGAGGAGGGGCCGGGTGTAGAGGCGGGTCGGCTCCAGCAGCACCTCGCCGACCACGCCGCCCAGCTCCTCGGAGCGGTCGGTGAAGCCGATGCCGCGCTCGGCGAGGATGTGGCGCACGAGCGAGTAGCCGTTCGAGTGCAGTCCGGAGGAGGCCATCGCCACCACGACGTCGCCGTCGCGCACGCGGTCGGCACCGCGCACCTGGTCGGCCTCGATCGCGCCGACCGCCGCGCCCGCCACGTCGTAGTCGTCGGGTCCGAGCAGGCCCGGGTGCTCGGCCGTCTCGCCGCCGACGAGCGCGGTGCCCGTCTCGGAGCAGGCGCGCGCGATGCCGGCGACGATGTCGGCGATGCGGGCCGGGACGACCTTGCCGCACGCGATGTAGTCGGTCATGAAGAAGGGGCGGGCGCCGACCACGACGATGTCGTCGACGACCATGCCGACGAGGTCCTGCCCGATGGTGTCGTGCTTGTCGATCGCCTGCGCGAGCGCGACCTTGGTGCCGACGCCGTCGGTCGAGGTCGCGAGGAGGGGGGCTCGGAAGTCGCGGAGGAAGGAGACGTCGTACAGACCCGCGAAGCCGCCGACCCCGCCGAGGACCCGGCTGTCGTGCGTCGCCGACACCGCCGACTTCATCAGCTCGACGGCGAGGTCCCCCGCCGCCGTGTCGACTCCTGCGCGGGCGTAGCTGCTCGTCTCATCACTCACGCGACGACCCTACCGACTGCCCTCTCCCGCCGCGGCGCGGAGCCGGATCCCGGCCCGGGATCTCCGCCTCTCCGCAGCCGCGCACTCCTCCGAGGGCCCCTCTGCGGCAGCATCGGACGGGTGGAGCTGCAGCGTGCGGGACCGGCGGACGTCGACGCGGCGCGCGCCTTCCTCGCGGCCGCCGACCTCACGCTCGCCGGGATCGACTCCCCCTCAGTGCACCTCTGGCTCGAGCGCGACCGGAGCGGTCGCGTCGTCGGCAGCACCGGCTGGGAGCCGAGTACCGACGGAAGCCACGCTCTGATCCGCAGCGTGGCGGTGGCCTCGGACCGCCGAGCGTCCGGCGCGGGGAGCCGCCTCGCCCGCCACGCTCTCGCCGACGCCGCTCGGAGCGGTGCCCGACGCGCCTGGCTCTTCTCCCGCAGATCCGGCCCCTTCTGGCGGTCGCTCGGATTCGAGCCCGCCGATCGCGACGAGCTCGCGGCCGCCCTGGCCGGCACCCATCAGGTGCGGCTGTTCACCGAGTCGGGGCAGCTCGGCCGCGAGGTCGCCTGGTCGCGCGCGCTCCGGTCGGATGGCGACGACGGCCCGGCCGATCCGCCGGTCGACGCCGCCCTGAGCACCCCCGCGACCACGGATCCGCCCACGGCGAACCATTAGGGGATGAGTCCCCCGCGTGCCAGGATGGACCGTCAAACCCCCCTGCTATCCCCTTGGGAGCCCCTCCGGCATGTGCGGAATCGTTGGGATCGTGTCCTCCGGACCGGTCAACCAGTCCATCTACGACAGCCTCTCCCTCCTGCAGCACCGCGGCCAGGACTCGACCGGCATCGCGACCGCCGACGGCAGCACCCTGCACATCAAGAAGGCCGCGGGACAGGTCCGCGAGGCGTTCCGCACCCGCGACATGCGCTCGCTGCTCGGATCCATGGGCCTCGGCCACGTGCGCTACGCGACGAAGGGCAACGCCGAGCGCGAGGAGGAGGCCCAGCCGTTCTACGTGAACGCGCCGTACGGCATCATCCTCGTCCACAACGGCAACCTCACGAACACGCGCGAGCTCACCGAGGAGCTCTTCCGCATCGACCGCCGCCACCTCAACACCACCTCCGACACGGAGCTGCTGGTCAACGTGCTGGCGAACGAGCTGCAGGCCTCGATGTCGGGCCGCGACCTCGACGCCGACGAGGTGTTCGACGCCGTCGCCCGCGTGCACGAGCGCGTCGAGGGCTCCTACGCCACCATCGCGCTGATCGCCGGCGTCGGGCTGCTGGCGTTCCGCGACCCCTTCGGGATCCGCCCGCTCATCGTCGGCCGCCGCAGCAACACCGGGGCGCCGGACGACTGGGTCGTCGCCTCCGAGTCGCTCGTGCTCGAGGCGCAGGGCTTCGAGATCGTCCGCGACGTCGCTCCCGGCGAGGCGGTCTTCATCACCCCCGACGGCCGGATGGCCAGCCGCCAGTGCGCGAAGGATCCGCGACTCATCCCGTGCTCGTTCGAGTACGTCTACCTCGCCCGCCCCGACTCCGTGATGTCGGGCATCTCGGTCTACGAGGCGCGCCTGCGCCTGGGCGACCGCCTCGCCGACACCATCGCGCAGTACACCCCGGGCGGAGCGATCGACGTCGTCATGCCGATCCCCGACTCCTCCCGCCCCGCCGCGATGCAGGTCGCGCAGAAGCTCGGGATCGAGTACCGCGAGGGCTTCTACAAGAACCGCTACGTCGGCCGGACGTTCATCATGCCCGGGCAGGCGGTCCGCAAGAAGTCGGTGCGGCAGAAGCTCAACGCGATGTCGAGCGAGTTCAAGGGCAAGAACGTCCTGATCGTCGACGACTCGATCGTCCGCGGCACCACCTCCAAGGAGATCGTCGACATGGCCCGCGCGGCCGGCGCGAACACGGTCACCTTCGCGTCCGCCGCGCCCCCCGTGCGCTACCCGCACGTGTACGGGATCAACATGCCCTCGCGCCAGGAGCTCGTCGCCCACAACCGCCGCATCCCCGAGATCTCGGAGGCGATCGGCGCCGACCAGCTGATCTATCAGGAGGTCGCCGACATGAAGGCGGCGATCCTCGAGGGCTCGGACGTCACCGACCTCGAGACCAGCTGCTTCACCGGCGAGTACGTCACGGGCACCGTCACCCCGGAGTACCTCGACTGGGTGGAGCGCACGCAGCTGAGCTGAGCTCTGCACAGCGCCGGGCGCGGCGCAACGGGTGCCGCGGATCCGTGCGCCGCTCCATGATCGGAGGGTGCGCGGCCCCGCGCGCATGCACCCGAGGAGTCCCCCGTGATCTACCGAATCCTTCCGTTCCTGCTCACCTTCGTGGCCAAGAAGATCTCGAAGTCGCAGAAGGCCAAGCGCGCCGCCGCCAAGCGCCCGACGTCCAGCGCGAGCAGCAGCCGCCGCTCCTCGTCGCGCCGGGGACGCTGACGCCGCGGTCCCGTCCGCGAGCGCGAGCCGCGGGCGGGACCCTCAGCGCAGGGCGGAGTGCAGCGGCCGCAGGGCGGCCCGCCTCCGCCGGCTAGACCCGGTCGGACCCCGTCTGCGGGTCGTCCTCGTCGGACGTCGTCCGCGCGTCGGGCAGGGCCTCCTCGGCCACGGGCTCCTCGGCCGCGTCCTCGCGCTCGACGATCCGCTCGGCGGTGGTCCGGACGACCTTCCGGCCGACGACCCGGTCGAGCAGCACCACGACGAGCCCCGCGAGAGCGCCGAACAGCGTCACGAAGAGCAGCAGGCTGAAGCCGAAGACCTGCCCGCGGGAGAACCCCTGCGTCTCGGGCAGCGCGAAGGTCAGCACGAAGGCCGCGATCGCTCCGAGCCCGACGCCGAGGGTCAGGATGCGCCAGACGCGCGGGGAGCGGCGGACGTCGACCTCTTCGCGGGTGACCTCGGGGCGGGCGGGATCGCTCATGCCTCCATTCTCTCCCGCGCTGGCGAGGGCGAGGCACCGTGATCGCTCAGAGCGCGTGCACGAGCCGGCCCGCCTGCGCGCGCAGCTCGCGGACGACGGTGCGGACCGAGAGCCGCTCCGCCCGGTCCGGCCGCATCAGCGCGACGATGTGCCGCACGGAGTTCACTCCGCGGAGCGGCTTCACCACCACTCCCGCGCCGCCCGCCGTGTAGCGCGGGAGCACCGCGATGCCCAGGCCCGCCGCGACGAACGCCTCCGTCACTCGGGTCGACGCGAAGCGCTGCTCCACCCGCACCGCCTCGCCGGACGCGGTCTCGATGTCCTGCATCACGCGCTCGAACGGGAACCCGTCCGGGACGCCGATCCAGGTCTCGCCGACCAGGTCCGCCGCCGAGACCGTCGCCCGGTCCGCGAGGCGGTGCCCGACCGGCAGGCCGATGTCGAGGGGCTCGACCATCAGCTCCGCCATCGCGAGTCCGCGGCCGGCCCAGGCGCTTCTGCCGGTGGGCGAGTGGGCGAGCACGATGTCGAAGTCGGCGGTCAGGTCGGCGAACTCGTCGGTGCCGGGGTCCGCGTCCTCGCACTGCACGACGAGTCCCTCGACGCTGCGGAGCGCGACCAGCGCGTTCGGGAGGAGCATCTGGCCCGCGGTGGGAAAGGTCGCGATGGTGACCTCGCCGATCGGGTTGTTCTTGAACGTCTGCCAGACGGCGTCGGCCCGCTCGAGCGCGATCGCGATCTCGGTGGCGCTCCGGGCGAGCTCGCGTCCCGCCGCCGTGAGCACCACGCCGCGGCCGGAGCGCTCGATCAGCGGCACGCCGGCCTCGCGCTCGAGCACCTTGAGCTGCTGCGAGACCGCGGAGGGCGTGCGGTGCGTCGCCTCCGCCACGGCCGTGATCGAGCGGCGCATCGAGAGCTCGCGGAGCAGTTCCAGCCGTCGAACGTCCATGTAGAGAAACTACACGTCAGGGCAAGAACAGTTCGATTGTCCTACGGAACACCGGGCCGGACACTGGACGTTGTACACAGCATCCCGGCGGATCGATCAGAAGCCGCCGCAACGAAAGGCAGAACACTCATGAGCATCGCAATCCTCGTCGTCCTCAGTGGCCTCGCCGCATGGGGCACGGTGTCGACGGTGCTCGTCGCCAGCCGCGACGGCTACCGTCAGGTCCCCGCGCAGCACTGAGCCCCGCCGCTCCGCGACAGCACCTCATCGCGTTCCGACGCCGTCTCCCGATCGGGAGGCGGCGTTCTCGCGTCTCCGGGGGCTGTTGCCGCTCCTCGGGGAGCGCCTCCCCGCCGCCGCTCCCGGCGGTCGACCATCGGCTCGCCCCGCACACGACGACGGGCCCCCGACCGGAGTCGAGGGCCCGTCGTGCGCGCGGTGCGGCTACTTCGCGGCGGTGCGGCGGCGCAGGCGCGCGACCGTCATGCCCAGACCGAGCAGCAGAGCGGCGATCCCGGCGGCGAACGCGGGGGTCGCGTCCACTCCGGTCTCGGCGAGGTGGTGCGAGCCGGCGACCGGAGCAGTGGTCGGCGTCGGCGCGGGGCCCGTGGTGGGCGGCGTGGTCGGCGCGGGCGTCGGCTCCGTGGTCGGTCCGGGAGTCGGGGTGCCCGCTCCGGCGCCGGCCGCGACGGCGAAGCCGACGCTGATCTCGGTGCCGGTGGTGTCGAGCGCGAACGTCGCGGTGTGCGCGCCGCCCGCCAGGCTCTCGTCGATCGGGACCGAGAACGAGGCGCGACCGGTCGAGTCGTCGGTGACGGCCCGGGTCGGGTCGATCGTCGCGGTGCCGACGACGGTGCCGTCGACGCTCGCGGTCACGGTGGTGTCGGCCGCGGCTCCGGTGCTGAACAGGAGCGAGGAGAGGTCGACGGTCATCGTGTCGCCGACCGCGTACTCGCCCGAGTCCGGGACGTTGTCGGTCAGGCCGATCGTGCGCTGCACGGGGTCGGGGCTGACGGTGCCGAGGTCCTGGATGTAGCCGACGAAGGCGTCCAGGTCGATGCGGCCGGAGTCGGCCGTGCCGGTGCCCTCGGTGAAGGTGCTGAAGCCGTCGCCGCCGCTCGCGAGGAAGCTGCTGGTCACGACGGTGAAGGTCGCGGCCGGGTCGATCGGCTCGTTCTGGAAGAACACCTGCGAGATGCGCGAGCCCTCGGGCGCCGTGGCGTCGAAGACGTAGGTGAGGTCCTTCGAGGTGGAAAGGTTCAGCTGCGGGTGGCTGGAGCTGCCCACCCACTGCTCCTCGAGCAGGTCGGAGATCTGCTCGCCGGTCAGCTGCAGGGTCACCAGGGTGTTCGCGAAGGGCTGGGCGTCGGAGGCCTCGGCGTAGGTGACCACGCCGTCCGCGTCGCCGGGCTGGTCCGGAGTCGCGGTGTAGGAGAGGTCGTCGCGCAGGCCGCCCGCGTTCGAGAAGGCGATCTGCGTGCCGAGCTCACGGGTGGCCCAGAGCTGAGCGTCCGAGACGAGGTTGCCGAGGGTCGACTCCGAGCCGCGGTTGGTCGTGGTGCCGTCCGGGCGGTAGGCGCGCGAGATGTCCTCGGTGATGGTGCCGACCTTCACGCTGCCCTCGCGGACGGCGACGGCCTGGGCGTCGGCGACGATGGTCTCGACCTCGGGGTCGGGCTCGAAGGCGCCGACGACGATCGTCTTGGCCGGGTCGTCCGAGGCCGGGTCGTCGACGACCTTCGTCAGCGGCACGACCTCGCTGGTGAGCGAGGTGAGCTGCTTGGTCGCCGGGTCGACGGTCAGGGACATGCGGCCGATGTTCTCGGCGTAGCTGCCGGTCTGCGACACGACGGTCGGGAAGGCCCGGCCGGCGTCGATGCCCGCGTTGTACTCCTGGTGGCTGTGGCCCGAGACGATCGCGTCGACGTTCGGGGCGACCGCGTTGACGATCGCGCCGAACTTGGGGTCCGCCTCCGGAGTGTTCAGCTCGGCCGCGTCGGCGTCGGCTCCCTCGTGCAGGAGCAGGACGACCACGTCGGCCTCGTCGTTGGCGGCGTCGCCGTCCTGGAGCTGCGCGGCGACCTCGTTGACGTTCTCGGCGATGGGCTCGATGGAGAGCGTCGAGATCGTGGCGGGGCTGACGAGCTTGCCGAGGTCCTCGGTGATCGCGCCGATGAAGGCGACGGAGACGCCGTCCTGCTCGGTGATCACGTACGGGGAGTAGGCGCGCTCGCCGGTCGCGGTGTCGTAGAGGTTCGCGTTCACGTAGGGGAACGCCGAGGCGTCCACGACGCGGCCGTCGACATCGGCGCGGCCCTGGTCGAACTCGTGGTTGCCCAGCGTGCTGACGTCGAGGCCCATCGCGTTTAGCGAGTCGAGCGTGGGGATGTCGCCCTGCACCTTCGACACGAAGGTCGAGGCGCCGATGTTGTCGCCGGCCGAGACGAACAGCGTGTTCGGGTTGGCGGCGCGGTAGGAGTCGACGGCGCCGGCGAGCACGGCGGCTCCGGCGACGGCGCGGTCGGCGGCGAGCCGCCCGTGGAAGTCGTTGATCGAGAGGATGTCGATGGCGACATCGCCCTCGGCCGCCGCGGCGGGCGTGGCGCCGAGGAGGGCCGCTCCGGCGACGGCGCCGACGGCGGTCGCGGAGAGGAGTCGGGTGAGGCCGCGTCGGCCCGGGGAAGTACTGCGCATCGTGAAGGGGACTCCAAGCATCGAGCGGTGGATCCGGAGAGGATTCGTGCCGCGTGAGGGGGTTATTCCCAGACAACCCGACAGCGGACCCCAGGTCAAACGTTCCGACGACGGCTCGCCGCCGCGTTTACGAGAAGTTAACTCGCCGACGCTCAGCCGACGCGCAGGATGGGGAGGAACGGCGTGAGGTCCGCGCGCACTCCGGAGGCGTGGATCCGCCCGCTCGCGAGGCCCTCGCTCCACGGCAGGGAGCCGGTCGCGAGCGGCAGCCAGGTCGCCGCGTCCATCTCGATCACGTTCGGCGGAGTCCCGCGGGTGTGACCCGGTCCCTCGACGCACTGGGCCGCGCCGAACGGCGGAACGCGCACCTCGACGCTGCGCCCGGGGACGTTCGTCTCGATGATCTGCAGGAGGAACCGCACCGCCGTCGCCGTCGTGTTCCGGTCCGCTCCTCCGGCGAGCGCCGCCCGCACCGCGGACTGCCCGCTCGCCTCATCGATCCTGCCCTTGGCCATGCATCCATCCTGCCGCCGCCGCTCGCTCCCGGAGGCCTCCCGCGGGGCTCCGCCCGGCGTGTCGGCGTCCGCAGCGCCGCCCTGCGGAGGAGGACGTCACAGGGACCAGCCCCGGGGCGGGGCGCCCTATCCTGTCAGGGTGAAGATCCTCGTCCTCGGTTCGGGTGCCCGTGAGCACGCCATCATCACGGCTCTCCTCGCGGAGGAGGAGCACCACGAGATCATCGCGGCGCCCGGCAACGCCGGCATCGCGCGCGACGTCGAGGTCATCCACTTCGACACGAACAGCCCCCGGCTGGTCAGCGACTTCGCGGTGGAGCAGGGCATCGAGCTCGTCGTCATCGGCCCCGAGGCGCCCCTGGTCGCCGGAGTCGCCGACGCGCTCCGCAAGCGCCGCATCCCCACCTTCGGCCCCGACCGGGCCGCCGCCGCACTCGAGGGCTCGAAGACCTTCGCGAAGCGCGTGATGGACATGGCCCGGGTGCCCACCGGCCGCGCGACCCGCGTCTCCACCCTGGTCGACGCGACCCGCGCCATCGACGAGTACGGACTCCCCTCGGTCGTCAAGGCCGACGGCCTCGCCGCGGGCAAGGGCGTCCTGGTGACGGAGTCGCGCAGCGCGGCGATCGCGCACGCCGAGTTCTGGCTGCAGTCCGGCGACGTCCTCATCGAGGAGTTCCTCGCCGGCCAGGAGGTCTCCCTCTTCCTCCTCTCCGACGGCCACGACGTCGTCCCCCTCTCCCCCGCGCAGGACTTCAAGCGCCTGGGCGACGGCGACGAAGGGCCGAACACCGGCGGCATGGGCGCCTACTCCCCGCTCCCCTGGCTCGCCGACCGCTGGGAGAGCGAGCGCGCCTTCGTCGACGAGGTGATCGACACGGTCGCCATCCCGACCATCCGCCAGCTCGAGCGCGAGCGCACCCCCTTCGTCGGACTGCTCTACTGCGGCCTCATCGTGACCGACGCGGGCCTGCGCGTGATCGAGTTCAACGCCCGCTTCGGAGACCCCGAGACCCAGGTCGTCCTCCCCCGCCTCGCCTCCCCGCTGTCCGCGCTGCTGCACGCGGCGGCCACCGGCGCGCTCGCCTCCGTCCCGTGGCCCGCGTTCACGGACGAGGTCGCCGTCACCGTCGTCCTCGCGAGCGAGGGCTACCCCGAGAACGCCGTCACCGGACGGACCATCACCGGACTCGACGCGGCGGCGGACGTCCCCGGCGTCACCATCGCCCACGCGGCGACCCAGCTGGTCGACGGGAGCTTCGTCGCCACCGGCGGCCGCGTGCTCAACGTCGTCGCACGCGGCGCCGACTTCGCCGAGGCGCGGGAGCGGGCGTACCGCGCGCTCGACCTGATCCACCTCGACGGCGGGGTGTATCGGAGCGACATCGCGGCGAAGGTCGCGCAGTAGCGCGACCTTCGCCGCGATGTCGGCCACGCCTCTCCCCGCGCGGCGTGGCGCGGTCGGCTCAGAGGGCGGCCGGGTCTCGTGGAGCGGGGAGCGTTCGGCGCATCCGAAACGCTCGGCACGCGTTTCGCCCGACGCCTCGAGGGCGGCCGGTAGTGGGAGGATCCGCGCTCGGACTCGGACCTCCGCGATACGGGCTCGCGGCGGAGGTCGGTCGCCACGCAGGGGGCGGGTCAGGCCAGGGTGCGGAGGGCCTCGGCGAGGTGGGGGTGCGCGAAGGTGAAGCCGGCGTCCTCGAGGCGGGCGGGCACGACCCAGCGGGACTTGAGCAGGAGCTCGGACTCGGTGCGGAGCACGAGCGTCGCGGGCTCGAGGACGAAGCGCGGAGCCGGCACGCCGATCCGGCGGCCCACGGCGGCGCGGAGCAGCCGGGAGAGCTCGGTGTTGTCGCTCGGATTCGGCGACGCGAGATTCACCGGCCCGTCGAGGGTCGACTCCTCGAGGAAGCGGATCGACCGGTGGACGTCCTCCACGTGGATCCAGCTGAAGTGCTGACGGCCGCGGGTGCGCCGGTGCTCGTGGTGCACGCCGGCCTCCCGGCGGGCGCGCGTCGAGGGCCACGGCCCGTCGAACTGAGGACCGCCGAGGCCGAGCCGCGCCAGCCGCAGCAGGATCGCCGTCGCCGGACCGTCTCCGAGCACGATGGACATCCGCAGCGCCACGCGCCGCACGCCGGGCGTCTCCCCGGCGAAGAACTCCGACTCCCACGCCCGCGCCACGTCGACCGAGAAGCCCTCGCCGAGCACGCCCTCGTCCTCGGTGTTCGCCCGCTCCTCCTCGTGCCGGTAGATCGTCGCCGTGCTCGCGTTCATCCAGACCGGCGGAGGAGTCGCGGCCGCCGCGACCGCGCGGTGCAGCTCCGCGGTGGTCGCCACGCGCGAGCGGAGGATCTCGGCCCGGTTCGCCGCGGTGTACCGGCAGTCGACGCTCTTGCCGGCCAGGTTCACCAGGAGGCGCGCACCGTCGAGCACCCGGGTGATGCCGGCGGTGTCGCCCCAGCGCGCGTCCGGCCCGGAGCGGCCGATCCTCCGCACCATCCAGCCGTCGGCGGCGAAGCGGCGGGCGAGGTCCGTCCCGAGGAATCCGCTCGCACCGGCGAGGACGACGACAGGGTCAGCGGTGCTGCTCATCGCCCCATCGTGCCGCACGGCGCCGGAGTCACGGGGAGGACTCGTCGCAGGCGCGCTGCCGGGATGCGAGGTGGGTGGAGGCGGGCCTCGATCAGCCGCCGAGCGACCCCGCACCACGGAGCAGCCGCGCCGCGGCGAGCGCCCCGGCCAGCCGCTCGGCGAACCCCGGCGGCACCTCGGCGGGCAGCGCGTCGACCGGCCACCAGGCCACGTCGTCGCTCTCGTCGCTGACCGTTACGGGAGCGTCCGGATCGGCGATCGCGCCGTAGCCCACGTCCCAGTGTCGCGAGCAGCGGCCGAAGCCGTCGCCGAGCGCGTGCCGGTCGAGGTCGAGGGGCAGGACGCCGAGCGACTGCAGCCGTGCCGCTCCGCTCTCCTCCCGCGCCTCGCGGAGGGCCGCGTCGGCCGTGGAGTGGTCGCCGGGCTCGACGTGACCGCCGAGCTGCACCCAGAACCGGCCCTTGCGGTGGAAGCAGAGCAGCACCTGCGCGAGATCCGGCGAGAGCACGAAGCAGCTCGCCGTGACGTGCTCGGGTCCGCCGTCGCGCTCGAGCGCCGACTCGCCGCGCTGCTCGAGGAACGCCAGGTACTCGTCCCGCAGGTCCGCGAGCGCGCCCGCGTCCCACTCCCGCAGCTCGTCCGCCAGCCGCGTCCCTCGCTCCCCCGTCACGCGATGGACCCTACCTCCCCTCCGCGAGCTGCCACTCCGGTGCGCGGCACGGCGTGCGTGGCGTACCGGAGCGGCAGCTTCCGGGGAGGGAGGAGGGACGGGAGCGTCAGACGGAGAGGCCGGAGAGGCCCTCGCGGTCGACGCGGCGGTGGAAGCGCATGCCGGCGAGACCGCCGAGCACGGCGCCGACCAGCGCGACGATCAGGGCGGCGAGCGCCGTCACGACCGCTGCGGCCGTGGCGTCGCCGGCGTCCAGGGGGATCGTCGGGAAGCCGCTGACAGCGGAGAGCGCCTGGCTGCCGCCGGTGATCGCCGAGACGATGCCCACGACGATCGCGACGACGACCGCCCAGGCCCACACTCCGACGCCCTGCTTCGCTCCGCTGAAGCGGGCCATGCGGCCGGCCACGTAGCCGCCGCAGTAGTAGGCGACGAGGAGGATGACCAGCAGTGCGATCGCGCCCGCCCAGCCGAACGCGGCGGGGTCGGCCGCGAGGTCGCCGGTGACGTCCTGGGTGCCGATGACGGCGGCCCCGATCGCGGTGACGAGGGCGGTCAGGAGGACGGCGAGTCCGGTGGCGGCGAGCCAGCCGAAGAAGGCGCAGCCGATCTTGAAGCCGCCGAAGCGGTCGCGCTCGCGCTGGTGGATGTCCTTGCGCGCGGCCGCACGGGCCTGCTTCGCCTCGGCGGAGTCGGGGTCGACGGGCGCGCGGTGCTCGGGGACCGAGTGCGCGGAGTCGGAGCGGTCCGTCGAAGCGGAGCGGTCCGAGGAGGCGGAACGGTCCGGAGTCGCGGAGCGGTCCGTCGCCGCAGCCGCTCCCGTCTCCCCCGCGGAGTCGATGCGCGCCGTGCCGCCCGCCGCCGAGCCCTCTGCCCGTCGCGGCAGTCCGCCGTCAGCCGGATCCCTGTCTGTCGTGCTCATGTCGAACCTCCTGGCCGAGCGCCCCGAAGAAGGGCGACACGCTCAGTCAAGACCCAGGGAGCCCTCGGTGTCGCGGGCTTGACGACACGACGGAGCGGTCCGGGCGTCAACCCCCTGCGCCCCCTCCCTCCCACCCGCTTGCATGGAGGGACCGACCGACGACACGAGAGGGAGAGTCATGACTCCGGAATCCCCCGAGCAGACACCGCCCGGCACCGAGGCCGAGCTGACGCCGAAGGCCGACCACGGCGAGACCACCTACCGCGGCACCGGCCGCCTCAGCGGCAAGGTCGCCCTCATCACGGGCGGCGACAGCGGCATCGGCAAGGCCGTCGCGATCGCGTTCGCGCGCGAGGGCGCCGACGTCGCGATCTCGTACCTCGACGAGCACGACGACGCCGAGGACACCGCCAAGTGGGTCCGGGAGGCCGGCCGCGAGGCGCTGCTCCTCCCCGGCGACCTGCAGGACCCGGCGCACTGCCGCGCCGTCGTCACCGAGACCGTCGAGCGCTTCGGCCACCTCGAGGTGCTCGTCAGCAACGCCGCCTTCCAGATGAGCCGCGAGAGCGTCACCGACATCCCGGACGAGGAGTGGGACCGCACGATCGCGACGAACATCAGCGCCTACTTCCACCTCGTGAAGTCGGCGCTGCCCCACCTGAAGGAGGGCGCATCGATCATCGCGACGAGCTCGGTGCAGTCCGACCAGCCGTCGTACCAGCTGCTCCCCTACGCCGCCACGAAGTCGGCGATCCTCAGCCTCACCGCCTCGTTCGCGCAGGCGCTCGGCGAGAAGGGCATCCGCGCCAATTCCGTCGCGCCCGGCCCGATCTGGACGCCGCTCATCCCCTCGACCATGCCGGAGGAGGCCGTCGCCGAGTTCGGCGAGCAGGTCCCGCTGGGCCGCCCCGGGCAGCCGGCCGAGGTGGCTCCCGCCTACGTCCTCCTCGCCTCCGACGAGGCGAGCTACATCAGCGGGTCGACGATCGCCGTCACCGGCGGGAAGCCGATCCTCTGATCACGCTCCAGGGCACCGCTCACCCGCAGGATTCCGCGATAGGTTCCTGCGGGTGAGCGTCCACATCCGCAGCATCGAGACGGCGGTGCCGACCACGGTCCTGCGCCAGTCCGAGGTGCGCGACCTCTTCGCGTCCCAGCCCGCGATGACCCGGCTCGGGTCCCGCCTGATCGGCGCGGCCTTCGACGCGTCCGGGATCGACACCCGCAGCACGGTGGTCGACGAGCTCGACCGGGTCGAGCGGGAGGGTGCGAGCGTCTTCTACGACGCGGGGAGCGGCCTGGTGCTCGACCCGGGGACGGCGGCGCGCAACGCCGTCTACACCGAGCGCGCTCCCGAGCTCTTCACGGAGGCGGCCCGCCGCGCCCTCGCGTCCGCGTCGATGACGGCCGAGGACGTCACCCACGTGGTGACCGTCTCCTGCACCGGCTTCTACGCTCCGGGGCCCGACTACCAGCTGGTCCGCCGCCTCGGCCTCGCGCCCTCGACGCAGCGCTTCCACCTCGGCTTCATGGGCTGCTACGGCGCCTTCCCCGGCCTGCGCGCCGCCCGCCAGTTCTGCGAGGCCGACCCGGAGGCGGTCGTCCTCGTCGTCGCGGTCGAGCTGTGCACCATCCACCTCACGAGCTCCAACGACCCGGAGCAGATCGTCGCGACCTCCGTCTTCGCCGACGGCGGTGCGGCGGCCGTCGTCACCGCCCGCGAGGCCGCGCCCGGCACCCCGGTGCTCGAGCTCGACGCGCTCGCCACGACGCTCACCGACGAGGGCGAGACCGAGATGGCGTGGACGATCGGCGACCACGGCTTCTCGATGCGGCTGAGCACCTACGTGCCCTCGATCATCGGAGCGAACATCGAGGCGGCCGTCGCCCCGCTGCTGGCCGGCGCCGAGGTCGAGCGGAGCGACGTGCAGCGCTGGGCGATCCACCCCGGCGGCCGCAGCATCCTCGACAAGGTGCAGGCCTCGCTCGCCCTCAGCGACGAGCAGCTGGCCCCGTCGCGCGAGGTGCTGCGGACCAACGGCAACATGTCGAGCGCGACCGTCCTCTTCATCCTGCGGCGCCTGCTGCACGGCGAGGCGGCCGACGGCGAGCGGATCGGCGCGATGGCGTTCGGCCCCGGCCTCACCGTCGAGCTCGCGCTGCTCACCAAGCGGGGCGGGGAGTGACTCCGCGAGCCCCTCTCGCGCCGGACCTGCGCCACCGCGAGGTCTCCGAGCAGGAGCTGATGGACGACCCGGACTGCGACCGCACCCTGCTCGACGCCACCTACGCCCGCTTCGGCACCGTGAACCGGCTGGTCTCGGGGTGGCGCGGCCTCTACCGCTCGCGCCTGCGTCCGCTGCTGCGGCCCGACGAGCCGTTCCGCCTGCTCGACATCGGCTCCGGAGGCGGCGACGTCGCCCGCTCCCTCGCCGGCTGGGCCCGCGAGGACGGCCTCCGCCTGGCGATCACCGCCGTCGATCCGGACGAGCGCGCCTCCTCGTTCGCCACGTCCACGCCCGCGCCGCCCGGAGTCGAGTTCCGCCGCGCGAGCAGCGCCGACCTGGTCGCCGAGGGCGAGCACTTCGACCTGGTGACCTCCAACCACGTGCTGCACCACCTGTCGCCGGAATCACTCGCCGACCTGCTCGCCGACAGCGAGCGCCTGGCCCCGCGCGCCCTCCACAACGACATCGAGCGCTCGCGGCTGGCTTACACGGCCTACCTGCTGGCCACGCGACCGATCGCGGCCGGCTCGTTCCTCCACTACGACGGGTCGCTGTCGGTGCGACGCAGCTTC
The DNA here is from genome assembly GCF_002931635.1 of Rathayibacter sp. AY2B7. NCBI lineage: Bacteria > Bacillati > Actinomycetota > Actinomycetes > Micrococcales > Microbacteriaceae > Rathayibacter > Rathayibacter sp. AY2B7. The sequence goes on from NZ_PSUC01000008.1 coordinate 42,335, forward strand.
ACCGCCGCCGAGCTGCGGGCGGTGGCGCCCGAGGGGTGGCGGGTCGAGCGCGTGGCGCCCTACCGGCTGCTGCTCGCGCGGGGCGAGGTGTGAGGACGCGGCGGAGGGTGAGCGCTTCCGGTCCGCTCTGGCTGCGCGCCGCCGCTGTCAGCTACTCCGCCAACTGCGCCCTCGGCACCGCCGTCGCCACCGGCGCTCTCCGCACGGGCCGCTGGCACTGGATCCATCACGCGCTCTACATCTGCACGTCGACGCTCACCGCTCTGGCCTGGGCGACGCTGCGGCGATCGGACACCCGCGCCGCGTCCGCGCTGGCTCCCGCCGCCGTCCCGCTGGCGGTGATCCCCTTCGCGGGCACGCACGGACGTCGGCACCCGGCGATCGCGCTGGCGGCGGCTCCGTTCGTGCTCGCCGCTCTCGGGCGGACGCGGCGGCCGGCGCGGCGCCGAGGAGTGCTCCAGCGTCTCAGGGCCGGGTCATCCCTGCGCTGACGGGCCCCGGCTTCTAGCGCGGGGGCTCGACGTCGCGGTCGGGGTCGGAGCGGTACGAGCGCAGCGCCTGCCAGCCGGCGATCGCGAGGATCAGCGCGCCGCAGAGCATCGTCAGCAGGTTCGGCACCGAGAATCCGCTGCCCACGACCGAGTTGATGCCCGCGCCGAGCACGAACACACCTCCGAGAAGGTAGAAGATGACCCTCGTCTTCACCGTTCCACCGCTTCCCTCGAGTCTGCACAGGACCCTCGATGCTACCGCGCGCGCCCCGGGCCGCCGCCGCTCCCCCCTCTGCACGATCGATCGGGGCAGGATCGAGGCATGGAGTTCCTCGATGTCGTCCGACGCCGGAAGACCACCAACGGCGCGTTCCTGCCCGACCCCGTCTCCGAGGAGCACCAGCGGCTCCTGATGGAGGTGGCCGGCCGGGCGCCGTCGCAGCTCAACAGCCAGCCGTGGCGGTTCGTGCTCGTCGAGGAGCGCGAGACGATCGACCGGATCGCCGCGATCAGCGGCGAGAGCATGACCACCGCGATGTCGAACGGCACGTTCTTCGAGCGCTACAAGCCCTACTTCCGCTTCAGCAGCGAGGAGATGGAGCAGCGGCGCGACGGGATGCTGTTCGACAAGCTGCCGGCTGCGCTCCGCCCCTTCACGAAGCAGGTCTTCACGAAGCGCGGGCAGTTCCTGATGAACTCCCTCCGCGTCCCGCAGACGCTCGGTGAGGAGAACCGCCGGCTCGTCGCGGGATCGCCGCTGCTGCTCGGCGTGATGCTCGACCGCTCCGAGTACCGGCCGGGCGAGCTCTCCTCCTTCTACTCGGTGTTCAGCATGGGCGCCGCGATGGAGAACGTCTGGCTGAGCACGGTCGAGCTGGGGATGGGCATCCAGTTCGTGTCGTTCCCGATGGAGGTGCCGGGAGCGTGGGCGCGGATCGAGTCGCTGCTCGCCGTGCCCGACGAGCTGGAGCTGATGGCGGTGTACCGGCTCGGCTACCTGCCTCCGGAGCAGCGGCGGCCGGCGATCGACTGGTCCTCCCACCAGCGGAAGCTGCCGTCGCAGTACGTCTTCCGCGGCACCTGCGCGACTCCGCAGGAGGGGTGGGACGCGCCGGCCGGGCCGTGACGGGATCCTGAGCGGCGCGGCCGGCAGCCGGAGGTGCCCGCGCTCGCTCCCGGGCCGGCCCCGGCCGACGGGAGATCCGCGACGGAGCATCGACTCTCGCTACATGCGTCGGCTAACGTGGCGCCCAGCACGCCCGGCAGTGCTACGTCCCGTCCGCGGGACTGTCAATGGGGGTCCGGCGTGTCTCCCGCCCGATTCCCCGCACCGGGGTCCGAGCGGCTACCGTCCCCGAGGAGCCGTCCGCCAGGGCCGGCCCGATGAACGAAGGGGGCCCGTGGCCACGCTCATCTACGGACCGCAGAACCTCGAGATCGAATTCGAGGAGCGCGTCCTCGCGCACCTGAAGGTCGCCGTCCTCTCGAAGCTGCGCCGCAACGAAGCCTTCTCGCTCTCGTGGATGGAGGACGCCTCCACCGGACACGGCCGGAGCTCCGTCTGGCTGCACCCGTCGGTGCCGCTGCACTTCCGCTTCACCGAGGCGCACCAGCCCAAGCTCAACCGCGCGTGGATCGAGCAGATGCTCAGCGTCGCCAGCATGCACGGCGAGCTCTCGGTCCTGCCGGAGCCCGAGGAGCAGCGCCAGGGCTCCTGAGCTCCGCCGCTCCTGGGCCCCGCTGCCCCCTGATCGCACGGCCGTCAACCCCGTCCCCTCTGCGGGGGACGCGAAGTACCGTCGAGAAGACGTCCCCGGAACCATCGGCGGACGTCGACGGACGGAGACGACCATGACGGACACCGCGCGAGCGACCGGCCTGCCCACCCTCACCCCGGTGCGGACGCTTCGCAAGGAGCAGCCGATCGAGCCGCGCCGCGTGCCGGACTCCGTCTCCGTCGGCTCCCAGCCGGTCATCGGCTGCCGGATCGACGTGAGCGGCCGCTCTTTCGTCGTCGAGCTCGACATGGCCGGCATCTTCCTGCGCCAGGTGCGCCGGAGCCTGCGCGAGGGCGAGGGCGGCCTCGTGCTGCTGCGCCACGTCGACGGGATCGAGATGATCCCGTTCTCGCGCGCGACGCCGTTCGACGTCTCGGACATCGTCTGCCCCGAGGGCGTCGAGCCCGCGGACGCCCGCTCGACCCTGGGGCTCCGCGACCGCTGATCCGCGACGGGCGGCGTGCTCCGCCCCGCGCCCGCCGCTGAGCGGGATCAGGCGGGGAGCGACGCCTCGATCAGGTCGACGATCCGCGGGTCGTCGGGCTCGACCGTCGGGCGGAACCGGTGGACCGTGCCGTCGGCCGTGATCAGGAACTTCTCGAAGTTCCACTTCACCCGGCCGGCCTTGCCGTTCTCGTCCTCCGCCTTGGTGAGCTCCGCGTAGAGCGGGTGCGCCGAGCGGCCGTTGACGCGGACCTTCTCGAACATCGGGAAGGTGACCCCCCAGGTCGTCGAGCAGTACGCCTTGATCTTGTCCTCGTCGCTCAGCTCCTGGAGGAACTGGTTGCTCGGGAAGCCGAGGACCGTGAATCCGCGCTCCCCGTAGCTCTTCTGCAGGGCCTCGAGCTTCTCGTACTGCGGGGCGAGGCCGCAGCGGGAGGCGACGTTGACGATCAGCCGCACGGGCGGGTAGTCGGCGAGGGTCGACGTGGTGCCGTCGATCGTGGTGAGGGGGATGTCGGCGATCGTGTCGGGCACGGAGGGCTCCTTCGGACGTGGTGCGTCGACGCTACTCCCCGCCGCCGAGGGAACCCCGAGTCGTGGAGGCGGCTCGCTGCGGGTTCCCGCGACGGTCCGGGGTTCCCTCGGCGCGCGCCTGCCTCCACCATGGGGGGATGGCCGCCTCGCAGCAGATCGTCTCGGTCGGCGGGCGGAGGCTGCGGCTGACGAACCTCGACAAGGTCGTCTACCCGGAGACGGGCTTCACCAAGGCCGACGTGCTCTCCTACTACGCCTCCGTCGCCTCCGCGATGCTGCCCCATCTCGCGCGCCGCCCGGTCACCCGGAAGCGCTGGGTCGACGGAGTGGGCACCGCCGAGCATCCGGGCGAGGTCTTCTTCGAGAAGAACCTCCCCTCCTCCGCCCCCTACTGGCTGAGCCGGACCCGGCTCGCGCACTCGTCGCGCGACGTCGAGTACCCGCTGGTCGACGACGTCGCCGGGCTCACCTGGCTGGCGCAGCAGGCGGCGCTCGAGCTGCACGTCCCGCAGTGGCGGGTGGGCTCCGACGGCGAGCGCCGTCCGCCCGACCGTCTCGTGCTCGACCTCGACCCGGGTGAGGGGGCGGGCCTCGCCGAGTGCGCCGAGGTCGCGTTCCTCGCCCGCGACCTGCTGGAGGGGATGGGGCTGGCTCCGCTGCCGGTGACCAGCGGGAGCAAGGGGATCCACCTCTACTGCCCGCTGGACGCCTCCGCCTCCAGCGACCAGATCTCGGCGGTCGCGCACGAGCTGGCGCGCGCGCTCGAGTTGGACCACCGCGACCTCGTCGTCTCGGACATGAAGAAGACCCTGCGCGAGGGCAAGGTCCTCGTCGACTGGAGCCAGAACAGCGCGACGAAGACGACCATCGCCCCCTACTCCCTCCGCGGGCGCCTCCGGCCGGCCGCCGCCGCGCCCCGCACGTGGGAGGAGCTGGGCGCCGAGGACCTGCGCCACCTGTCGCCCGACGAGGTGGTGGAGCGGCTGCGAAGCGACGGCGACCTCCTCCGCCCGCTGCTCGCCGCCCGCGGTGCCGGGCTCGAGCCGACCCCGGAGAGGATGGCGGGCTTCGCCGCGACGGACGCCTCCTCCGACCGCCTGGCGACCTACCGCAGCATGCGCGACGCGTCGAGGACGCCGGAGCCTGTGCCCGAGGCGGCGTCCGCGGGGTCCTCCTCGGGCGACTCCTTCGTCATCCAGGAGCACCACGCGCGGCGTCTGCACTACGACTTCCGGCTCGAGCACGACGGCGTCCTGGTCAGCTGGGCGGTGCCGAAGGGCCCGCCGCTGGAGGGCGACCCGAACCGGCTCGCGGTGCAGACCGAGGATCACCCCCTCGAATACGCGACCTTCGAGGGAACGATCCCGGCCGGCGAGTACGGCGGCGGCGAGGTGCGCATCTGGGACGAGGGCACCTACGCGCTCGAGAAGTGGCGCGAGGGGAAGGAGGTGATCGCGGTGCTGACCGGCCGCCCCGACGGCGGGCTCGGCGGCGAGCCCCGCCGCTACGCCCTGCTGCACACGGGCTCGAGGGAGGGCGCCGAGAAGAACTGGCTCCTGCACCTGATGGCGCCGGGTCCCGCTCACGGGCACGGGACGCAGCGACGGGGCCGGGCGACCGCGTCCGCCGCGTCGCCCGCTCCCCGCCCCGCACCCTCCGCCGACCGCCCGGCCGAGGACTCCGCTCCGCGCCGCCACCGCCCCATGCTCGCCACGGCCGGACGCCGCGGCGACGTGGACCCGGGGGCCGCGATCGAGATGAAGTGGGACGGCTACCGCGCTCTCGTGCGGGTGCAGGGCGGCACCGCGACCCTCACGAGCCGCAACGGCAACGACCTGACCGCGGCGTTCCCCGACCTGCTCGCCCCGCTCGCCGAGGCCGCCGCCGACGCCGTGCTCGACGGCGAGATCGTCGCCCTCGACGCTCGCGGGCGCCCCGACTTCGGCGCTCTGCAGACCCGCGGCGGGCTGACGAAGCCGCGCGAGATCGAGGCGGCCGCCCGGTCCACGCCGGTGCACCTGATGGTCTTCGACCTGCTCGAGCGCGCAGGAGACGACCTGACCGGGAGCGACTACGACACCCGTCGCGCGGCACTGGTCGAGCTCGTCGCCGAGAACGAGCGCGTGCACGTCCCGTCCGTGTTCGACGGCGACCTGGAGGAGGCGATGGCCACCAGCCGCGCCCTCGGCCTCGAGGGCGTGGTCGCCAAGCGCCGCGACTCGCGCTACCAGGAGGGCAGCCGCTCGCGCGACTGGATCAAGCTCACCCACCACCGGCTGCAGGAGGTCGTGATCGTGGGCTGGCGCGAGGGCGAGGGCGGCCTGCAGGGGTCGGTCGGGGCGCTGCTGACCGCGATCCCCGGCGAGGACGGGCTCGCCTACTCCGGCCGTGTGGGCACCGGCTTCAGTGACCGCGAGCGCCGCGGACTGGTCGACCGCCTGGCCGAGCACGCCACCGAGGAGCCCGCCGTCTCCGTCCCTCCGCTCGAGTCGCGCGGCGTGCACTGGGTGTCGCCCGTCCTGGTCGGCGAGGTCCGCTACCGCGAGCGCACCGCCTCCGGGACCCTCCGCCAGCCGGTCTGGCGCGGCTGGCGCGCCGACAAGGCCGCCGAGGACGTCCGCGTGGAGGAGCCGGGCAGCTGACCCTCCGGTCTTCCGACGGAGAGGCCCGGGAACGCGGCTCGCGCCGCCGATCCACTGCGGCCCCGGGCACCTCAGTCCAGGCGCACCCCGCGCAGCAGGAGGAGGGTCGCGCCGACCGCGGCACCGGTGCCGATGAGGACGCCGCCCGCTCCGGACGCCGCCGCGAGGACGCCGAGGAGGCTGGGCAGGGCGATCAGCCCGAGGCGGTTCCCGGCCAGGCGCAGCGCGAGGGCGCGGCCGTGGCGGTCGGCGGGGGTGCGCTCGATCAGCCACGACATCGTGATGGGCTGGCCGATCCCGAGGCCCAGGCCGAGGGCGGCGACCGCGACGAAGAGGAGCACGGTCGGCGCGGGCAGGGCGACCAGCACCAGGCAGAGCGCCGAGATCAGGATGCCGCCCACCATCACCCGAGTGCGCCCGAGCCGGGCGGTCGCCGCACCGAGGAGGAGCCGCGAGGCCATCGACGCGAGCGCGCGCACGGTGAGGAGGGCCCCGACGACGCCGGCCGGGAGCCCTCGCTCGGCGCCGAGGGCGGGGAGGTAGACGACGGTCAGGTCGACGGCGGCGACGACGGTCGCGCTGGTCAGCAGGGCGCGCGCGAGGCCCGGCACCCGGAGGAGACCGAGCGTCGAGCCCGGAGCCGCCGCCCCCTCCGCCGCGGGTCCTCGCGGGGACGGGCTGCGGATCCCCGCCGTCGAGACGAGCAGCAGCACCGCGAGGATCCCGCCCACGAGGAACAGCGGCGCCGGGTCGGGCCGCACCGAGCCGCCCGCGAGCACCGGGATGAACGCGGGCCCGATCGCCTGCCCGAGCGACGCGGCGAACGTGTAGTAGCCGAAGCGGCTGTCGAGACGCGTCCCTCCGGTGCCGCCCGCGACGACGGTCTGCTGCCCGACCACGCAGCCCAGGTGCCCCGCGCCGAGCAGGGCGATGCCGAGGAGCAGCCCCGCGACGCTCCCGCCCGCCAGGAGCAGCACCGCGGCCGCTCCCACCGCGACGAGCGAGCCGACGGCCATCACGGCCCGAGCGCCGACCCGGTCGACCAGCCCGCCCACCGGCAGCGCGATCAGCAGCGGCACCAGCGCGAACGAGGCGCCGAGCGCCCCGAGCGCCCAGGCCGGCACGTCGAGCCGGATCGCCTGGTAGACGGCGGCCGGCCGGAGCAGGAACGCGACGGCCTGGATGAGCACGGCGTGCGCGAGCAGGGACGGAGTCGCCAGGCGGTTCCGCACGCGCGCTCCTTCCCGCGGCGCTCGGCCGAGCACCCGCTCCCCCATCCTCCTCCCGGTGCCGCCGCCGAGTCGCCCGGGAAGGATCGTCCTGCCCCTCGAGAACAGGCCTTCTCGAGCGACTCAGCTCTGCGGCGGCGTCGCGGGGAGCGCGTGCGCGGGCAGGGTGCCGAGGCGGTGCCGGCCGCGGAGGAGGAACCAGGCCAGGCCGATCCCGACGACCGCGGCGATCACGACGACCGCACTCCAGCGCAGCTCCTCCCCGTAGACCTCGACGCGCGGCCACGCGAGGTCGACCGTCATCGCCGCGCCCCAGAGCACCGCGACGACGTTCACCGGCAGGCCCGCGCGGCCGAGCGAGAAGCGCCCGGGCGCGGCTGCGGGCCACCGGCCGCGGAGCCGGGCGATCAGCAGCGGCACCGTCACCAGCAGGTAGGCGAGGTAGATCAGGATGACCGCCACGCTCGTCACGGCCGTGAAGATCGCCGGCGTCCCGATGTTCACGACCAGGATCAGCACCGCGAGCACCCCCACGACCAGCGCCGGCGCCACCGGGGTCCCGCGCCGCGGGTCGACGCGGGCGAGCACGCGGCTGCGGGGCAGGGCGTTGTCGCGGGCCATCGCGAAGATCAGCCGGATGCCCGCCGTGTGCACCGCCAGCGCGCACACGGTGATCGCGACGACCACGCAGAGCAGGAGGACCGATCCGAGGGGCCCCCCGAGCACCTGCAGCACGATCCGCTGCAGCCCGCCCGACGCCTGCCCGAGCGCCGGGTCGGCGAGGTCGGGCGCCGAGAGGATGCCGAGCAGCAGGATGAGGCCGCCGAGGACGAAGGAGGCGGTCACCGCCCGCAGGATCGCCGTCGGCGCGGTCCGGCGCGGATCGACCGTCTCCTCGCCGAGCGAGCCCGCGGTGTCGAACCCGTACATCACGTACGCCGACGCGATCGCGGCGATGAGGAACGCGCCGGCGTACCCGCCCGGCGTGCTCCCGCCGTAGCCGCTGGTGTCGAGCAGCACGGTCGGCGGATGCACCACGTTCACCGCGAGCACCGCCACCAGCAGCACCGCTGCGACGAGCTCGATCAGCACGCCGACGCTGTTGATCCGGGCCATCAGCCGCACGCCGCGCGCGTTGACCGCGGTGGTGAACGCGATCAGGACCGCTCCCCAGACCACCGCGCTCACCCCCGCGGAGCCGCCGAGCTGGAACCCGCTCCAGATCTGCGGGAGCGTCGCCTGGTACGCCAGCACGACGGCCGCGAGCGTGACCACGGACGCGGTGGCCATCAGCCAGCCCGCCAGCCAGCTCACCGTCGGCCCGGCGAGGCGCTTGCTCCAGTTGTAGACGGAGCCGGCGACCGGGTAGCGGGCGGCGAGCTCGGCGAAGCACAGCGCGACCATGAGCTGCCCGGTGAACACGATCGGCCAGGACCACCAGTAGGCGGGACCGCCGAGCGCGAAGCCGAAGGAGAAGAGCTGGAACGTGCCGGTCAGGATCGAGATGTAGCTCACGCCCGCGGCGAAGCTGCCGAAGCGGCCGATCCCGCGGGTGAGGGAGGGGCGGTACCCGAACTCAGCGGTCCCGTCGTCGACGTCCTCGGTGGTGCTCATCGGGCTCCCCCTCGCGGGCGCGCTCGTCGCACCGAGGTCAGGATGCCAGCCGCCGCCCGGCCGCACGACTCCCCCGTCCCGGGCGTCCGTCAGCGGGTGCTCAGCGCTCGCCCCGCTCCCGGTGCACAGGACTCGGGCGGCCCCCGCGGACGGGAGCGGCGTCAGCCGTGCGCCGCGAGCCGAGTGCGCTGGGGCACCAGGAGCTCGAGCAGCTCCTCGACCCCGTCGACCCGCTGCGGCTCGACCGGGTGCCCCGGTCCGCACGGCTTGTAGGCGGGCGGATCCACGTTCAGGACGTGCCCGACGGGCCGCCCCTTCTCCCAGACCGTGAGGAGGAAGGCCCCGTCCCGCTCGTCGGGGACGCCGATCTCGAAGACCCGGCCGCGCACGATGGCGCACTGCGGCTCCTTGCGCGCGAGGCGCACCCAGAAGGGATGGTCTCCGGTCATGGTGTCCGTCCTCCCCGGCCGACCCGCGGCCGTGCCCGTAGCGGTCGACCGGTGATCGTGTCGCCGGCGACCCGCAGGGCCACGGTACGTCCGCCTCCCCTCAGCCGATCAGGGGGTTCACTGCGGAGCCTCGCAGTGGTAGCGGACGCCGGTCGCGCCCGGACGCGCACCACGGGGAACCACTCACCGCTCGGAGGAGTCCTCGTAGTCGGCACCACTGGTCAGCTCGCCGTCGCCGGGCTGCACGGGATGCTCGCCGGTGAGCGCGTCGATCCGCTCGCGCAGCCGTGCCACCTCCGCCGCGTTGTCCGGTTCGGGCAGGTCGCTCGGCGTGGTCTCGACGATGAGGGCGGCCGCGGCGTTCACGAGGAAGGTGGCGTCGACCGTCCCGCCGTCGGCGCCGATCCCCGTGTACTCGACGGTGTCGGCCGCGCCCTTCGCGGCGAGGGCGACGGCGTACTCGACGAGCGCGTCGGCCGCCTCGTCCCCCACGAGGATCGTCTTGTCGGCGAAGAGGATGTGCTTCATGCCGTCCATGCTCGGCAGTGCCGGCTGCGTGGAGGGAGAAAATTGACAGAGGACCGCCGCTGACGGAAGACCTGGACAGATCGAGCAGAGAATGGCAGACCGGGTTGTCGGATCCCTCCGGTCTGCGGAAGGGTGGTGGCCACGGTGGGGCGCCTGCCGAGCGGAGATCAGGGGCTGGAGACGCCGATGGGGAAGCTGCACTACGACGGGACCGTCGAGATCGATTTCGAGGACCGCGTGCTCGCGCACCTGCAGATCGTCATCACCGCGAAGCTGCGCCGCAACGAGTCGTTCCTGCTCAGCTGGCGCGACGACCACAGCATGGGCGACGGCCGCAGCGCGATCTGGATCCACCCCTCCCACGCGCTCCGCTACAAGTACTTCGGCGGCCGGATGCCCCGCATCAACCCCGCCTGGATCTCCGCGCTCACCGACCTCGCGAACTCCGCGGGCGGGCTGTACGTGATCTCGGAGCCCGCCGAACCGGTGCGTCCTCCGGCGAAGGGCGATCAGCTGTGAAGCGCATCGACCTGATCTACAACGGCACCGCCTACACGGTCAACAACAGGAGCCTCGACGAGTTCCGCGCCGAGGTCGAGGCCGCCCTGGCCTCCCCGACCCCGCAGTGGCTGACCGTCAACTACGGCGAGGGTCGCGCGAACCCGGCGCTCCTCCTCATCACGCCGTACACCCCGCTGTCGATCATCACGAACGACTTCGACGAGCTCAACGCAGAGTACGAGTAGCGGCGGACCTCCGAGAGGTCAACCACGTCGTCCGGTCGATCCGCGCCCCGTACCGTCGGGCAGGACCTCGTCGACGTCGTGCGCGGACCCCGCACGGCGACACCCGATCGACACCTCCCGCGCCTCGGCGCACGACAACGGCCGCGGACACCCGGCCAGGAGCCGTGATGACAGATCCCGCCTTCGCCGTCCTCGACGACCTCATCGCCGCCCTCGAGCGTCCCGGCTCGATCGACCCCGGCCTGAGCCGCTCCGTCGCCGTGCAGGCCGCCGTCCTCCGGCTCCCGTCGCCCCGCACCATGCACCGTCCGCGCCCGACGAGCCGCTTCACGGGCCGTCGCCTCGTGCGCCCGGGCAGCGCAGCCAGGCGGGCTCCCGCGCGTCACCGCGTCGTGGTCCCCGCCGGTCCGGCGGAGCGTCGCTCCGAGCGGAGCCGACGGCTAAAATGGGCGCGGTGACCGACTCCGACGCTCTCTGCGACCCGTATCTGCGCGGGTATCCGATCGACGGCGTCGCGATCTCCACGGTCGGCAGCCCCTTCGGCGGCGAGACCGTCGCCGCGAGCGACAGCACCGCGAGCCGGCTGGACGAGATCCAGATCGACCTCGGCGAGGGCCCGTGCTGGGAGGCGATCCGCGCTGCCGGCCCCGTCTCGGTGCCGGACACCGGCGCGGAGGAGCGCTGGCCGCTCTTCACCGAGGCGATCGGCCCCACGGCGGTGCGCGCGGTCTTCGCCTTCCCGCTCTCGATCGCGGGGCTCTCGATCGGCGCGGTCGACCTCTACTCCCGCCGCCCCACGTCGCTCAGCGACTCCCTCCTCGGCCGGATCAGCGCCTCGACCACCGCGACGGCGCTGCTGGTGCTTGCCGCGGTGCTGCGCGACAACGAGGTCGAGGAGAGCACGAATCCGCGCTCGCGACGCGTGGTGCACCAGGCGACCGGCATGATCATCGCGCGCTACGGCAGCACGGCCGAGGAGGCGCAGCTGCTGCTGCGCGCCCACGCCTTCGCCCAGCAGCGCTCCGTCGTCGATGTCGCCTCCGGCATCGTGGCCCGGCACGACGGGTTCCCCGACCGCCCTCTCACCGCCCAGGACGACACATGGTGACGAACTCCCGCGAGCGCAGCGTCATCCAGACGTTCGTCGCCCTCTCCGACACGCTGGTCGACGACTACGACGTCGTCGACTTCACCCAGACCCTCGTGGAGAGCAGCGCGACCCTCTTCGACGCCGTCTCGGCGGGGCTCGTCCTCGCCGACTCCACCGGCTCCCTCGAGGTGCTCGCCTCCACGGACGAGGACACCCGGCTGATCGAGCTGCTCCAGCTCGACAGCGGGTCGGGCCCGTGCATCCAGTGCTTCGAGACCGGGCGGCCGGTGATCGTCGAGGACGCCCGTGCCGTGGGCGAGGAGTGGGCGGAGTTCCGGACGCTGGCGGTCGAGCTCGACGTGCTCTCGGCGCACTGCGTGCCGATGCGGTCGGCGGGGGCGACGATCGGCTCCCTCAACCTCTTCCAGGCCCGGCCGGGGCGGCTCGATCCGGACGACATCGCGGTCGTGCAGGCGTTCGCCGACGTCGCGACGATCGGGATCCTGCACCAGCGTGCGCTCCAGCAGAGCACGGTCACCCAGGAGCAGCTGCAGCACGCCCTCGACAGCCGGGTGCTGATCGAGCAGGCGAAGGGGATCCTCGCCTACGCCCAACGCACCACGGTCGAGCAGGCCTTCGAGGTGCTGCGGGTCCGCGCGCGAGCGACGTCGACCCCGATCACGACGCTCGCCCAGGAGATCATCCGCGACTACCGGCGCTGACGCTCCGCGCCCGCGGAGCAGGAGCGGGGCGCATCCGCGCCGGCGGCGCCGCGGCTCGGAGCTCAGTACTCGTTCTCGAGCTCCCACGTCGCGCGGGGGTCGACGTCCGAGGCGGGCACCGGTCCGCCCGCACTGTCGAGCGCGTCGAGGCGCTCGAGGATCTCGGCGCTCGACTCCGCCGCTGCGCTACCGGTCCCTGCGACCACCAGGGGGACGCCGAGCCCGACGGTGAGCGTCACGACGGAGGAGGGGGCCGAGTCGTCGGCGACGCTGACCGTGCTCATGCGGTGCTGCTGCGCGAGGGCGAGCGAGTAGCGGACGACGGCATCGGCGGTCGCGTCGTCGAGGGAGAGGGAGCCTCCTGTGTGGAAGAGCGTCGTCATGGTCAAGTCCTCGCAGGGCAGGCGGATGGGCATGGTTCCGTCGCCGGGGCCAGGATGCGGTGCGTTCACGCTACGCTCCGGGCGCTCGCGGGTGCAGGTCTTGCGCCGAATCGGGCCCCTGTCGCATGATTCGCTCCCGATGCCGGAGCAATTCCCCCATGGCTCTGAGGCGGCCCACATGTTAACGTGAACACACGCGTCGGTCCCCTCGGCTCGACGCATCCCTCCCCTGAAGGAAAGGTCTCGACGATGAGACGACGCTCCCCGGAGCCCCCTGCCGCCGCGCCTCGGCGCCGCGTGCGATCCCTCTTCCTCTCCGCTCTCGCTTGCACGAGCGTCGCCCTCACCGGCGCTCTCGTCCCCGTCTCGGCGCAGGCCGTCGACGTCCCGGCGCCCACCGCGCACTACGACATGTCGCACGCCGGCTCGGCCCTGCTCGACATCTCGGGCAACGGACGCAACGCCACCCTGACCGGCCTCACCGACGCGTCCTTCGCGAACGCCGGCGGCGACCAGGTCGCCCGGTTCAAGAACGACGGCTACGCGAGCCTGCCCCAGGGCCTGGTCACGGGAGCCGACAACGCGTTCGCCGTCGAGTACACGGTGAAGACGCAGACCACCGCCAACCAGTTCGGCTGGGTCATCGGCGACGGCGTCGGCCCGTGGAACACCACGCAGCTCGGCAACCACGTCTTCGTGAACCCGCGCAACCCCGATGGCTCGCCCAGCGGACAGGTCCTCGCGGGCATCCGCGTCAAGGAGCCCACCAGCAACGGCGAGACCCGCATGCCGTTCGGCGGCACGCTGAACCCCGGGTTCACGACGCTCACGCTCGTCGGCACCGGCACGGGGTCGAGCACCGTGCTGACCCTCTACCGCGACGGCACGCAGATCTCGACCGCGAACACCACGAAGTCGATGGCGAGCATCGTCCCGACCGGGTCCACGCTCGGCTACCTCGGCCGCTCGCTCTACTCCGGCGACGCGCTCGTGACCGCCGACGTCACCGACGTGAAGTTCTGGGACACCTCCCTCACCGCCGAGCAGGTCGCCTCGAGCATGCCGACCGCCGCGGCGAAGGCGTCCGCGACCTCCGCCCTGCTGCGCTCGGACATCCAGCCCGTCCTGCTGGCCGGCAACCCGTCGCTGACCCAGGTCTCCTCGAACCTGACGCTGCCCGCCTCCAGCAGCGGCGTCCCGCTCACCTGGACCTCCTCGAACAGCGCGGTCGTCTCGGCCACCGGCGTCGTCTCGCGCTCGATCGCGCAGAACACCCCGGTCACCCTGACGGCGACCACCGCCCAGGGCGCGACGATCGCCTTCGAGGTGGTCGTGCTCGCCCCGAGCATCAACGACGACCTCGACGCGCTGAAGCTCGCCACGCGCACCACCGAGAACCTCCCCCTCGCGGTGAAGGGCGCCCGGAACGGCACCGACATCACCTGGACCTCCTCGGACCCGGCCCTCGTCACGCCGACGAACACCTCCTACGCGGCTCCGGCGGTCGGCGCGGCCGACCCCTACCGCGGCGGCGGCGTCGTCACCCGGCCGGCCTACGGCTCCGGGGACAGGACCGTCACCCTCACCGCCACGGCCACCCTCAACGGCGTCACCGAGACGCGCACCTTCACGCTGACGGTCGCCGAGCTCGGCCGCACCGCTCCCGACGCGGGCTACGCCTCGGCGTACTTCAAGTCGGACGGCGACGAGAAGATCTACCAGGCCGCGACCTCGGGCAACGACTTCTTCACCTTCTCGCCGGTCAACGGCGGCAAGGCGGTCATCACCTCGACGACCGACACGAAGGGCCTGCGCGACCCGTTCATCCTCCGCTCGCACAACGGCGACAAGTACTACATGGTCGCCACCGACCTCTGCATCTCCTGCGGCACCGGCTGGGGCGACGCCCAGTCCAAGGGCAGCCTGAAGATCGAGGTCTGGGAGTCGACCGACCTGGTGCAGTGGACCCGCACCAACGGCGCCGACACCGGCATCACGGTGAACCAGCCGGCCGCCGGAATGACCTGGGCGCCCGAGGCGTACTGGGACGACGCCCTGCAGTCCTACGTCGTGTTCTTCTCCTCGCGCCTCTACTCCGACGCGACGAAGACCAACAGCGACAAGCTCTACTCCCGCGTCTTCTCCGTGATCACCCGCGACTTCCGCACCTTCACCGCTCCTCCCGCCACCTGGCAGGACACCGGCTACGCGCGGATCGACTCGACGATCACGAAGATCGGCGACTACTACTACCGCTTCACCAAGAACGAGGAGGGCGGCGCCGCCGGAACCCTCGAGGCCGGGAAGGACATCTTCCTCGAGAAGTCGAAGGTCCTGACCGCCGGGACGACCTCCTCCAACTGGAGCGCCGACCCGAACACCACCTGGCAGCTCACCGACACCCGGATGACCTCGCTCGAGACCGGCCAGGCCGGTGAGGGACCCGAGATCATCAAGCTGAACGCGGGCGACCCGAACGACACCACCGGCACGGGCGACGGCTACGCCTTCCTCGTCGACAACTACGGCGACGGCGGCTACAAGGCCTTCCTCACCTCCGGAGCGGCCATCGCCGGCAGCTCGCAGACGAACCGCCTCTCGCAGTCGGCCGACTGGAACGTCTCGCCCAAGAGCCGCGCCGGCCTCCCGGCCAGCCCGCGGCACGGTGCGTTCGTGAGCGTCCCGCAGACGGTCCTCACCGCCATGAAGAACTGGACCGGCGTCACCGCCGTCGACTCCACCACGACCCTCACCGCCGACGGCCGCACGGTCACGGCGACGGTCGCGGCGGCCGACAAGGGCGACGTCGTCGGCTCGGTCACCTTCACCGGCGGCTCGTGGACCTCGACCGTCCCGCTCTCCGGCGGCTCGGCGAGCGTCTCGGTCCCGGCGGGCGTGACCGGCGTCACGGCCTCCTACACCGGGTACGCGGACAAGCTGGTGCGCACGTCGGTCTCGGCCGTCGTCCCGCTGGACACCCTCGAGCTCGTCCCCGCGGTCGCCACGCGCTGCGTCGCCGGCAAGATCGTGCTCACCGCGACCGTGAAGAACACCGACACCGCTGCCGCGGACGTCACGATCACCTCGGCCTACGGCTCGAAGTCGTTCACCGCGGTCGCACCCGGATCGTCCGCCTCCGCCGCCTTCACCACCCGCCTGGCCTCGATGCCGGCCGGCACGGTGACGGTGACCGGATCGGCGACCGGCCAGCCCGCGTTCACCGCGACGGTCCCCGTGGCCGCCGCGCGCTGCTGACGCACTGACGACGAAGGGCCCCCTCCTGCGCTCGCGCGGGAGGGGGCCCTTCGTCGTCCCGGGTCAGACGGTGGGAGCGAGCAGGTCCGCGTGGTGGACGGCCGCCACGTTCGGGTGGGCCCGGAGGCGGTAGCGCAGCGCGTTCTCGCCGTAGGTCTCGAGGATCGGCGCGTTCGTCGGGTCGACCGAGAGGCCGGACTTGAGCTCCTCGGGCAGCGGGAGCGAAGGCATGGTGGCCGAGAGCGCGGGATTGAAGAAGAACGGGATCGAGATCCGGTCCGTCCCGATCAGCGGCGAGATCACGCGGTGCAGCGTGGCCTTGAGGTAGCCGCCCGTGGCGAGCTCCAGCATCTCGCCGATGTTGACGACGAACGCGCCCTCCATCGCGGGTGCCTCGATCCACGAGCCGTCGTGCTCGACCTGCAGGCCGCCCTTGCCGGGCTCGACCAGCAGCAGCGTCAGCACGCCGCCGTCGCGGTGCGCGCCCACGCCCTGCTTGGGCTCCGGGTCGGAGGTGCCCGGGTAGCGGACGACCTTCACCAGCGAGAACGGCCGCTCGGCGAACGCCTCGTCGAACACGTCCTCCGGGGCGTCGAGCGCGACGGCCCAGGTGCGCAGCAGCCGGATGGCGACCGCAGCGAGCTCCGCGTGCCAGCGCTCGAAGACCTCGCGGAACTCCGGCAGCGCCTCGGGCCAGAGGTTCGGCCCCTCGAGGCGCTCGTAGTCGGCGACGCCGGGCCCGGCGGGAACGGCCGGTCGGTCGATGCCGATGTCGACCTGCTCGCGGTAGTCGACGTCGCCGTTGGTGAGCTCGGCGCCGAAGCGGGTGTAGCCGCGGAACTGCGGGCTGAGGGTGTTCTCGATCGCGAGCTTCTCCTCCTCCGGCAGGTCGAAGAAGCGGCGGGAGACGGCGACGACGTCGTCGAGGAGGTCCTGGGGCACGCCGTGGCCGACGAGGTAGAAGAAGCCCACGTCGTGCGTGGTCTCCCGGAGGTCGCGGCGGAAGGCGGCGGCCTCCGCCTCCCCCTGGTCGAGGCGGGACAGGTCGAGGATCGGCAGGGAATCGGTCATGCACCGACTCTCGCGCACGAACCTGCACAGCAGTCGATTGTTACGACAACCAAAACCGCGGGCCCCGCCACGGCGCGGAAGAGGGTTCCTCCGCGCCGCGACCGGGCCCGCCGTGAGCGCCGAGTGTTACGGCGTGGGCATGCCGCCGTTGACGTGCAGCGTCTCGCCGACGACGTAGCTCGACTCCGGGGAGGCGAGGAACACGTAGGCGGGAGCGAGCTCGGCCGGCTGCCCCCAGCGTCCGAGCGGCGTCTGCGAGCCGACCTCGGGCAGCTTGTCGGACGGCTGACCGCCCGCGGTCTGCAGCGGCGTCCAGATCGGGCCCGGGGCGACGACGTTCACGCGGATCCCCTTGGGCGCGAGCTGCTGCGCGAGCGCCTTCGAGAACGTGTTGATCGTGGCCTTCGTGCTGGCGTAGTCGACCAGCATCGGCGACGGCTGGTAGGCCTGGATCGACGAGGTGCTGATGATCGCGGAGCCGGGGGCGAGGTGCGGCACGGCCGCCTTCGTCATCCAGAACATCGCGTAGACGTTGGTCTTGAAGGTCTCGTCGAACTGCTCGTCCGAGAGCTCGAGGAAGTCCTCGACGTGCTGCTGCTTGCCCGCGTTGTTGACGAGGATGTCCAGTCCGCCGAGGCCCTCGACGGCCTTCGCGACGGCGCCCACGGCGAAGTCGTGGTCGGTGATGTCGCCGGGGATGGCCACGGCGGTGCGGCCGGCCTCCTCGATCAGCGCGACGACCTTCTTCGCGTCGGACTCCTCCTCGGGGAGGTAGACGATCGCGACGTCGGCGCCCTCGCGGGCGTAGGCGATGGCGACGGCCGCGCCGATGCCCGAGTCGCCTCCGGTGACGAGCGCCTTGCGCCCGGTGAGGCGGCCGGAGCCGCGGTAGGTCGACTCGCCGCGGTCGGCGGGGTCGTCCATCTTCGAGTCGAGGCCGGAGCCCTCCTGGTACTGGGCCTCCGTGTCGATGTCGGCGAACATCGCGGTCGGGTCTTGGAACGTGTACTGGTCGTTCTGCGGGGTCTGGTCGTTCTGCGAGGTCATGTCTCGACGCTAGGCGCGCGGGATCGGCGACCGCGCGTGCTTGACAGCCCCGATCCGCCAGGACACAGGAGGTCTTCAGGAGCCGCGGAGCCCCCCGGATCGGGGAGAATGGTGCGGTGACCCGCGACGACTCCCTGTCCTTCGACACCACGGCGCCGCTGCCCGGCTGGCAGCACGCCTACTCCGGCAAGGTGCGCGACCTCTACACCCCCGACGACGCCGAACCCGTGCTCGGCGCCGACCGCATGCTCGTCGTCGCCAGCGACCGGGTCAGCGCGTACGACGCGGTCCTCGAGCCCGGGATCCCCGGCAAGGGCGAGCTGCTGACCACGCTCTCCCTCTGGTGGTTCGCGCAGCTCGCCGACGTCCCGAACCACCTGATCCCGGGCGACATCCCCGAGGCGGTCCGCGGCCGGTCGATGCTGGTGAAGACGCTCGACATGTTCCCGATCGAGTGCGTCGTGCGCGGCTACCTCTCCGGCAGCGGCTGGAAGGAGTACCGGGAGACCGGCTCCGTCTGCGGCGTCCCGCTCCCCGGGGGCCTCCAGGACGGCGACGCGCTCCCCGAGCCGATCTACACCCCGGCGTGGAAGGCCCCGCAGGGCGAGCACGACGAGAACATCACCTTCGAGCGCACGGTCGAGATCGTCGGGGAGGAGGCTGCGGAGGCGCTGCGCACCCTCTCGCTCGCGGTCTTCCGCGAGGCGTCCACCGTCGCCCTGGCCCGCGGCGTGCTGCTGGCCGACACCAAGTTCGAGTTCGGGGTCGACCGCGCGACCGGCGTCGTCACCCTCGGCGACGAGGTCCTCACCAGCGACTCCTCCCGCTACTGGGACGCCGACGACTACGACGCCGGCATCCGCGGCCGCTCGTTCGACAAGCAGATCGTGCGCGACTGGCTCTCCGACAACTGGGACGGCCAGGGCCTCCCGCCGACCCTCCCGTCCGAGATCGTCGAGCGCACGGCCGCGCGCTACCGCGAGCTCATCGAGCGCTTGACGCGCTGAGGCGCCGGAACGACCGGTGGACGATCACCACTCCCGCGTCCGGCTGGAGGCCCGCGGCGAGGATCCGGATGAGGCGCGGCACAGTCTCGCGCGGCTCTACAACGGCGACGAATGGCGCGCCGCCACCACCGCAGCCGACTTCAGCTACCGCTACGCCGCGATCGGCGACCGCGGGATGACCCTCCGCACCTCGCGGATGTCCGGCCGCCTCGCCGGCGGCGTGGGCGACTCGGACGACGTCGTCGTGCAGTGGATCGTGGGCGGCTCCGCACGCATCGACGTCGGCCGCGCCTCGATCACGATGGAGGAGAACCGCCCGGTCCTCTTCCCCGTCGGCCGGCCGTTCGCCTTCGACTACGTCGACTTCGACCAGCGCCTGGTGCACCTCGACCGGGGAGTGGTCGACCGCGTCGCCGGCGAGCGGGGCCTCGTCGGGTCCCTCGTCTTCGACCCCGAGCACCGCCCCGACACCGCGGCGATCCGCCGCTGGCGCACGGCCGTCGCCGACTCCGCCCGCGCGCTGCGCAGCGAGCGCGTCGAGCCGCTGCTCTGGGACGAGCTCACCCGTGCCACGGCCTCCGCCCTGCTCGACCTCTACCCCCCGGAGTCGGCGCCGGTCCCGCCGGAGCTCCTCGCCCCCCGGAACGCGCGGGTCCGGACGGCCGTCGAGTACGTGCACGCCCACTGCGGCGAGCCGATCGGCCCGGCCGAGATGGCGGCGGCGTCGGGCCTGACCGTCCGGGGCCTGCAGTCCGCGTTCCAGCGGGTGCTCGGGATGCGCCCGATCGCCTACCTGCGGCTGGTGCGGCTCGACCGGGCCCGGGAGGAGCTCGCCGTGAGCCCGCCCCACGGGACGACGGTCGCCGCCGTCGCCCGGCACTGGGGCTTCGGGAACGCGGGCCGCTTCAGCGCGGCCTACGCGGAGCGGTTCGGCGAGTCGCCGAGCGCCACCCTGCAGAGCTGATCAGTCGACGAGCTCGGGCGGCGGCTGCCCCTCGAGGATGCGGCTGAGGCCGTCGAGCAGCACCGCCACGGTCGCGGCCTCCGACTCGGGCACCTTCGCGACCATCGCGCGGATCTGCTCGTAGGTCGGGTCGTCGGTGCCGACGATGGCCTTCTGCGCGCGCTCCGTCAAGCAGAGGATGCGGCCGCGGCCGTCGGACGGGTCGGGAGTGCGGTCCACGTAGCCGGCGCGGGCGAGGCGGTCGACGAGGAGGGAGACGGCCGCCGTCGTGATCGACAGGGCCGCGGACAGGTCGACGGCGCGGACGATCTCGTCGCGCCGCTCCCCGACCCCGATCAGCCGCAGGGCCGCGAGATCCGTGGCGCCTATGCCCAGGCGGCGCTCCACGCGGCCGTCGTAGTCGCGCTCCGCCGTGCGCAATCGCGTGAGCAGGGCGAACAGGTCTGGCCGAGCGTCCATCGAGGTGCACCTTCCGAGCGGCAGGCGCCCCGGACGGGAACTCGCTGCACCCATCGAACCACTTCTCCGGCGATCGGACGGCGTGTGTCCCGAAAGCGCAGTCGGCGCCGAGACTGTTAGTCAACCGACTTAGCAATACCTAGTGTCGACGGTGCGGCACGCCTTCCGTGCGCCGCCGACGGTGAGGAGGTGCGCGCGATGGGACGACTGCTCTACGGCGCACCCGCCAGCTCGCACTCCTTCGAGGACCGCGCCCTGGCCCACCTCCAGACCGTGATCACCTCGCGGTTCCGCCGCGGCGAGGGCTTCCTCCTGACGATCGAGGACGCCGAGGGCCGCCGGTCCGAACTGTGGCTCCACCCCGGCATCCCCACCCGCTACGAGTACGACGGCACCGCCGCGATCGAGCTGAACCCGCACTGGCTGCGCGAGCTCTCGAACGCCTCGAACGGCCGCCTCGGCCTCCACCTCCTCCCCGAAACCTCGTCGCCCGACGACCTCTCCGTGAAGAAGATCCCCGCATGAGCGACCACAACGGCACACTGTTCCGGCGCGGAGGCACCGTCCGCTTCGTCCGCTGGATCTCCTCCCGCGACGGCGGCTGGGCCCCCGAGATCGTGCAGGGGCGCTACCTCGAGCGCGACGACCGCGGCTGGCTGGTCGAGATCGAGGGCACCCCGACGGTGCTCGCGAAGGACGACTGGGCCGTCTACCGCTGACCGGCCGTGCGCTCGGCGTACTGTTGAGCAGGTGCGTTCTCGTGATCGCCGCGGCATCACCTCGGCTCCCCTCCTCCTGACGACCATCGGAACGACGAGCCTCGTCTTCCTCTGCGCGTTCGAGTCGCTCGCCGTGACGACGATCATGCCGATCGTCAGCGCCGATCTCGACGGCCGCGCCCTCTACCCCCTGGCCTTCGCGGCGACGCTCGCCGCCGCCGTGGTCGGGATGGTCGCGGCCGGCTCCTCGGCCGACCGCCGCGGCCCGACGCCGTCGCTCGTGGTCGCGATCCTGCTCTTCACCCTGGGTCTCGTCGCCGCGGGTGCCGCGCAGTCGATGCCGGTCTTCGTGGCGGCCCGCCTGCTGCAGGGGCTGGGCAGCGGAGGGATCACCGTCACCCTCTACGTGCTCGTCGCGCGGGTCTACCCGAGCGAGCTGCATCCGAGGATCTTCGGCGCCTTCGCCGCGGCCTGGGTCGTGCCGTCGCTGGTGGGGCCGCTGGTGGCCGGAGTCGTCGCCGAGCTCGCGAGCTGGCACTGGGTCTTCTTCGGAGTCGTCGCCCTGGTGGCCCTCGCGAGCGCCGCGATCGCGCCGACGCTCCGCTCGCTCGAGCCGCGCGAGCGCCTCCCCTTCGATCGCCGGGCCGTCGGCCGCATCGCCCGCGCCGTGGTCGTCTCGGCCGGAGTCGTCGTGCTGAGCACGAGCGCCGAGCTCGCGCCCGATCTCGCCGGGCTCCTGGCCGCGGCCGCCGTGGTGGTCGTGGTCGTGGCGGTTCGCGCGCTCCTGCCCGACGGCACGCTGCGCGCTCGGGGCGTCCTGCCGTCGGTGATCCTCCTCCGCGCCCTCGTCGCCGCGGCGTTCTTCGGCACCGAGGTCTACCTGCCGCTGCTGCTCTCGGAGCAGTACGGCCTGCCGCCCTGGCTCTCGGGCGCCATGCTCACCGCGGGCGCCGTCTCCTGGGCTCTCGGCTCGAACATCCAGGGACGCCCGGGTACCCGCCTCAGCCACGGCGGAGCGATGCGGCTCGGCACGTCGCTCGTGCTCGCCGGCATCGGAGTCGTGCTGCTCGTCACGGTGCTCGCCCTCAGCCCGATCGTCGCGGGCGTGGGCTGGTTCCTGGCCGGCGGCGGCATGGGCACGATGTTCCCGCGGATGGGGACGATGACGCTCGCGCTCTCCGCTCCGGGCCGGGAGGGCTTCAACAGCTCGGCCCTGCAGATCGCCGACTCGACCGGCGCCTCGGTCTCCCTCGCGCTGACGGGCCTCCTCGCGGCGGCGGTCACCGGCCTGATCGGGGCCGGGACCGGGGTCTTCGCCGCGACCTTCTCGTACGCCGCGCTGATCGCGATCGTCGCGGTCGGTCTGGCCCGCCGGCTCGACAGGCTCCTGCGCCGCGAGGGACGCCGGGAGCCCGCCGAGCAGGCTCAGCTGTAGAGCGACTCCGGCACGTCGAGGCCGTAGATCGCGCGACCGGACGACCAGATCACCGAGCAGGCGGCCCGGAGCAGATCGGTCGCGTCGTCGCCGGCGTCCACGATCACCACGGAGTCGCCGTCGAGGCGGACCTTGGCGCCGCGGACGGCGTGCGTGCCGTTCCGCGAGACCGTCGTCGCCGGGTAGGGCAGGTGCAGCTCGCGCAGGTCGCCGAGGATGTACGTCGGCCGGAGCTTGGGCTCCGCGGCGAGGAGCTGCTTGGCCCGGTCGATCCCGGTGAGCACGTGGGCGCTCTCCATGTCTGCGCCGTTCGCGCCGGCGATGTCGGTGTCGAGCCGGTCGCCGAGGAACAGCGGGTTCGTCGAGCCGAAGCGCGCGGTCGCCGCGTCGAAGATGGCCCGCTCGGGCTTGCCCGCGACGACCGGGAGCCGACCGACCGCGGTGTGCACGGCCGAGACGAGGGTCCCGTTGCCCGGGGCGATGCCGCGGGCGACGGGGATCGTCCAGTCGGTGTTCGTCGCGACCCACGGGATCCCCGTGTGGAGCGCGAACGAGGCCTCGGCCAGCTGCTCCCAGCCGACCGTGGGTGCGAAGCCCTGGATGACCGCCGCCGGCGAGTCCTCCGCGCTGCGCGTCACGGTGAACCCGGCGCGCTCGACCTCGGAGGTGAGGCCCTCCGCCCCGACGACGAGGATCGTCGAGCCGGCCGGCACCAGGTCGGCGAGCAGCACGACCGCCGCCTGGGGGGAGGTGACGACGTCCTCGGGCCGGACGCTCAGCCCCAGCTCGGAGAGGTGCCCGGCGACGGAGGCGTCCGTGCGGGAGGCGTTGTTGGTGATGTAGCCGACCCGCAGCGTCTCGGCCGCGCGGTTGAGGCTCTCCACCGCGAAGGGGATCGCGTCGGCGCCCTTGTAGACGACCCCGTCGAGATCGGCCAGGACGGAGTCGCGGCCGTCGAGCGGAGTGGGCTCAGTCCTGCTGCTGCGGAACATCGGCGTCCTCCTCGGTGGTGTCGGCGGATCCGACCGACTCGTCGGCGGTCGGCTCAGCGGAGTCGAGAGCCTCATCCGGGTCCGTCTCGGCGAGATCGTCGGACTCGAGGGACTCGTCCGCGAAGGTCGGCTCGTCCGTGTCGACGAGGTCGGCCTCGGCGTCAGCGGTCGCAGCGGCGTCGTCCGTGTCCGCGTCGTCATCGTCGGCGATCTCCTCGGAGACGGTCCGCCGGGCGTCGTCCTCGTCCGCGTCGTCGACGGCGGTCGGGTCGTCCTCGTTCTCGTCGTCCAGGTAGTCGTCCGCGTCGTCGACCGCGGTCCCTTCCTCGGCGCGATCGGGAGCGGACGCGGCGCCGGCCGACTCGTGCTCCTCCTCGATCACCTCGATCGTCTCGTCGTCACCGCCGCCCTCGGCCGCGAAGACGGCCTGCGCCGCGATGTCGGCGCGACGCTGCCACTCCGCGGCCTCGTCGGAACGGCCGACCTCGTCGAGGACGAGCGCGTAGGCAGCGAAGAGATCCGGGCTGTACGAGAACGCGCGGTCCGGGTCGAGCTGCGGGATCTCGAGCTCCATGAGAGCGAGCTCCGCCTGCCCGAGGTCGAGGCGGGCGCCGGACATGGCGATCGCCAGCGACACCTGCGCGCCGGGGCTCAGCGTGGTGCGGTCGATCGACCGTCCCAGCTCGAGCGCCTTGTCGGGTCGGCCGACGCCGCGCTCGGAGTCGACCATCAGCGGCACCTGCTCGTCCGAGCCGGAGATCCGACGGAAGGTCCGCAGCTCGCGCAGCGCCAGGGCGAAGTCGCCCGTCGCGTACGCCGAGATGGCCAGCGACTCGCGGACCACGGCGATGCGTCCCGCGCGACGAGCCGCCGAGAGCACGTGGCGGTGCGCCAGCTCGGGGTCCTCCTCGAGGAGGCGGCCGGCCATCACCAGGTGACGGGCGACCCATTCGGCGTTGTCCTTCGAGAGCGTGCGCAGCTCGTTGCGGGCGACCTTGTCGAGGTCCTTGGCCTGCACGTCGTCCGGAAGGTCCGGGTCGTCGTGGCGCGGACGCACCGACTGGAGGGAGCGCCGCTCGCGCTCCTCCTCGGTGAGCTCCGGCTCCTCGCGGGGGCCGCCGCGTCCGCCGCCGAAGCCCTCGCGTCCGCGTCCGCCGCCCTGGCGGTCTCCGCCGCCCCGACGATCGTCCGACCACGGCCTGCTTCCCCCATCGCGCGATCCACCGCGGAATGGCGGACGCGAGTCCCCGTCACGCTGCGGACGAGAGTCGCCACCACCACGGTAGGAAGGGCGGGAGTCACCATCCCGCTGCGGACGCGAATCTCCACCTCCACGGTAAGGAGGCCGGGAGTCCCCGTCACGCTGGGGACGCGAGTCGCCACCGCGATAAGGAGGCCGAGAGTCACCGTCCCGCTGCGGACGCGAGTCGCCACCGCGATAGGGAGGACGCGAGTCACCGTCCCGCTGCGGACGGGAGTCCCCACCGCCACGGTAAGGAGGACGCGAGTCCCCATCGCGCTGAGGACGGGAATCCCCACCCCCGCGGTAAGGAGGACGAGAGTCACTGTCACGCTGCGGACGCGAGTCGCCGCCACCGCGGTACGGAGGACGCGAGTCCCCATCACGCTGCGGACGCGAATCGCCACCGCCACGGTAAGGAGGACGGGAGTCCCCGTCGCGCTGCGGACGGGAATCGCCGCCACCGCGGTACGGAGGACGCGAGTCCCCATCACGCTGCGGACGCGAATCGCCACCGCCACGGTACGGAGGACGGGAGTCCCCATCACGCTGCGGACGCGAATCGCCGCCACCACGGTACGGAGGACGCGAGTCCCCATCACGCTGCGGACGGGAATCGCCACCGCCACGGTACGGAGGACGGGAGTCCCCGTCGCGCTGCGGACGGGAATCGCCACCGCCACGGTACGGAGGACGGGAGTCCCCGTCGCGCTGCGGACGCGAATCCCCACCACCGCGGTACGGAGGACGCGAGTCACCATCACGCTGCGGACGCGAATCGCCACCGCCACGGTACGGAGGACGGGAGTCCCCGTCGCGCTGCGGACGGGAGTCCCCGCCACCGCGGTACGGAGGACGCGAGTCACCATCACGCTGCGGACGGGAGTCGCCACCGCCACGATAGGGAGGACGAGCATCACCGTCGCGGCGGGGGCGGGAATCGCCCGAGCCCCCGCGATCGTTCGAGGAGCGGCCGGGGCCGCCGGCGCGAGGCGGCCGCTCGTCACGACGTCCGGAGTCCCGGTCGTTGCGGTCGGATCCTGAGTCGTCCATGCGTTCCTCGCCTGTCGTGGTGATGCTCTGTGGAGTTGACCCGCCCGAGGGCGGGGAGGACGGCCCTGACCGTCGCACCACCCTAACCCGCACCGCGCTCCAGTGAGCAGCGGGGATCCGAGGTAGTGGTTAAACAGCGATGGCCACCCATTTCTGGGTGGCCATCGTGAATGGTGTCCGGCGGTGTCCTACTCTCCCACAGGGTCCCCCCTGCAGTACCATCGGC
>NZ_PSUC01000080.1:0-17044 GCF_002931635.1 Rathayibacter sp. AY2B7
CCGGGGCGGAGGTAGGCGGCCAGCTCGTCGTCGTCGAACGACACCACGGCGACATCGCCCGGGATCGAGAGCCCCGCCTCCGCGACCGCCTGGTAGGCGCCGAACGCCATCCGGTCGTTGAGGCAGAGCAGGAGGCGGATGTCGTCGCGCCGCGCCAGCAGGTCGGCGACCGCGCGGTGGCCGTGCTCGGGCTCCCAGTCGGGGATCGACTCCTCGGCGACGAACGCGAGCCCCTTCTCGTCCATGGCGTCGCGGATGCCCGCGACGCGCTCGGCCACCGTCGCCGAGCGGAAGCGGTCGCGCTCGACCTCGTCGTTCTGCCCGATCAGCGCGATCCCGTCGCGGTAGCCGTGCGCGTGCAGCAGCTCCACCGCGGCGCGCCCGCCCGCGTACTCGTCGGGCAGGATCGACGCCGGGTGCTGCGAGTTCGTCGCGTTGAGCATCACCACGGAGGTGGAGGCGGGCAGCTCCGGCACGTAGAACTCGCGGGAGCGCATCGAGGCGAAGATGATGCCGTCGACCTGGCGGTCGAGCACCGCGTCGACGGCCTCGGCCTCGCGCGCCGGATCGCCGCCGGTCTCGAGGAGCAGGACGACGTGCCGGGCCGCCTCGGCCGCCGTGAGCGCGCCCTTGATCAGGCCGCCGGCGAAGCGCGTGGTCGCGATCTGGTCCGAGATGAAGCCGATCGTGCGGGTCTTGTCGGTGCGGAGCCCGCGGGCGGCGACGTTGGGCCGGTAGTGCAGCGCCTCGGCGGCGGCGAACACCCGCTCGTGGGCGTCCTTCGACAGTCCGGTCTCGGGCTTCCCGTTCAGGATCATCGACGCGGCCGAGATCGACAGCCCGGCCTCGCGGGCCACGTCGGCGAGCGTCACGCGCTTCTTCGCCATGCCCGCCGCCTCCCGCCGTCGCCCTTGACAAGTCTTCCGTGTGCACAGACTATATCCACACCTGAAACCTTTTAGTCCCCCGCTCAAAGGTTTCAGGCGGCCGTCCGGAGCCGCGGCTCGAGCCCCTCCGGGCGGCCGGGCACCAGCAGCACCTGCACCCACGACGAAGGAGTCACCGCATGTCTTTCCCCACCCCCGGCGCGCCGATCGGCCGCAGGACCGTCCTGGTCGGCGCCGGCTCGGTCGCGGCCCTGTTCACCCTCGCCGCCTGCGCGCCCGGAGGCTCGAGCGCTCCGGCCGCGAGCTCCTCGGTCGACGTGAGCACCGAGCTCACCAGCGACACCGTCGAGCTCGTCATCGCCGACGAGACCGGCTTCCCCGTCACCGACAAGCTGACGGAGGAGTTCACCAAGCAGTTCCCGAACGTCACCTTCACCATCAACCGCGACACCTTCGCGAACCTCACCGCCAACTCGCCGAAGCTGCTCGCGAGCGACACGCCCCCGGACCTCATCCGCCTCCCCACCATCGGCGACACCGTCAAGGACGGCCTGCTCGCGAACCTCGACCCGTGGTTCGACGCCTACGGCTGGGACGCCTGGTCGGCCTCGCAGCTCGCCCCGCTCCGCGTCGACTCCGACGGCGTCCGCGGGAAGGGCTCGCTCTACCAGCTGGGCCTGGGCTACAGCGTCACCGGCATCTACATGAACCTCGAGCTCGCGAAGCAGCTCGGGATCGACGCCCCGCCGACCACGCTCGCCGAGTTCGAGGAGGACCTCGCGAAGGCGAAGGCCGGCGGCGTCCTGCCGATCATGGCCGGCGACAAGGACGGAGTGGTCAACTTCGTCGTGCAGGCGGCGATGAACCAGTACGCCGACAAGCAGGAGATGGCCGACTGGATCTTCACGGTCCCCGGCGCCACCTACGAGACCGACGGCAACCTGAAGGGCGCCGAGCTCATCCGCACCTGGGCCGACGCGGGCTACTTCCCCTCGGACATCAACGCGATCGACTACTCCTCCTTCGTCAGCCGCTTCCAGGGCGGCGAGGGCCTGTTCGCCTTCAACGGCAACTGGGCGGCCGCCGACACGCAGACCAAGATGGGCGACGGCGTCGACTTCTTCCTCGTGCCCCCGGCCGAGGAGGGCGGGAACCACGTGGCCATGGGCGCCGCCAACTCGTTCTCGGTCGCCGCGAAGTCGTCGCACCTCAACGAGATCGTCTTCTTCCTCAACTGGATCCACACGAACGAGGCCGCGCGCCAGATCGTCGTCGACGTGACCGGTGCCGCTCCCGGCGGCGACCCGGCCCAGGCGCTCCCCGAGGTCGAGTCGGGCTCGCTGCTCGAGCAGGCGCTCGCCATGTCGGCGCAGATCGGCGCGGAGGACGGCCAGGTCGACTTCATGTCGAACGCGACCGCGGGCATCTACGCGGGCGCGATCATCCCGGAGTCGCAGCTGCTGGTGACCAGCCAGATCTCCGGCCAGGACTTCGTCACGGCCGTGCAGGAGTTCTACGCGAAGGAACTCGCCGGATGACCGCGGCCGGCCCTCTCGTCTCGAGCGCCGTCGACCGCGGGGGCCGGAGCGGGACGCCGCGCCGCAGGAGCACTGCGGCGCGGCGGGCGACCCTCGTCGGCTGGCTCTTCGTCGTGCCGGCCCTGCTCGTCTACATCGCGTTCGTCATCTACCCGCTGATCACCGGGGTGCAGTACTCGTTCTACAAGTGGAACGGCGTCGGCCCCTCCGAGTGGGTGGGCTTCGCGAAC
Source organism: Rathayibacter sp. AY2B7 (assembly GCF_002931635.1). Classification (NCBI taxonomy): domain Bacteria; kingdom Bacillati; phylum Actinomycetota; class Actinomycetes; order Micrococcales; family Microbacteriaceae; genus Rathayibacter; species Rathayibacter sp. AY2B7. Next base: position 2,656 of record NZ_PSUC01000080.1, read on the forward strand.
TACCTCCGCGTGTTCACCGATCCCGACCTGCTCGGCTCGATCGGCAACGCCTTCGTGCTGATCCTCTACTTCACGGTGATCCCGGTCTCGGCGGGCCTGGTCCTCGCGAGCCTGCTGCGCTCGATGCGCCCCGGCGTGTTCTCGAGCGTGTCGCAGACGATCCTGTTCCTGCCGCAGATCATCCCGCTCGCCGCGGCCGGCATCGCCTGGTCGTGGATGTACTCGCAGACCGGAGCGGTCAACCAGATCCTGCAGGCCGTCGGACTCGGCTCGCTCGCGCGGCCGTGGCTGGGCGACTTCCAGACCGCCCTCCCCGCCGTCGGCCTGATCGGCTCGTGGGTGCTCACGGGGCTCTGCACGGTCCTCTTCCTCACCGGCATCGGCAAGATCGACGTCTCGCTCTACGAGGCCATCCGGCTCGACGGAGGCACGTGGCTGCGCGAGTTCTTCACCATCACGGTCCCGGGCCTGCGCCAGGAGATCTCGGTGCTCACCACGATCACCGTGATCGCGGCGCTGAGCAGCTTCGACATCATCTACACGACCACGCTCGGCGGCCCCGGCCGCTCGACCCTGGTGCCCGGCATCTCGATCTACCGGATCGGCTTCACCCAGAGCGACGTGGGGCTCGCCTCCGCCTTCGGGATCGTGCTGATGGTGCTCGTGCTCGCCTGCGTCCTCCCCCTCCAGCGCCTCTCGAGAGTGAGCGACCGATGATCGTCACCAAGTCCGAGGTCGTCATCGGCCGCGTCGTCCTGATCGTCGTGCTCGTGCTGACCGTCATCCCGCTGGTCAACATGCTCTCGGCGGCGCTGCAGCCGGCGGACGTGAATCCGACCGGCCTCACCTGGCCGACGGACCCGCAGTGGGGCAACTTCGCCCAGGCCTTCGAGACCGGGCACGTCCTGCAGCTGATGGGATCGAGCGCCCTGATCGTGCTCGGCGTCGTCCCGATCAGCCTGCTCTTCGCGACCCTCGCCGGCTACGCGCTCGGCAACCTGCGCATCCGCGGCGGCGGGTTCGTCTTCGTGTTCCTCATCCTCGGACTCACGATCCCGTTCGAGTCGCTGATCATCCCGCTGTACTACGAGATCCAGTCGCTGGGCCTGCTGAACACGCAGTGGGCGATCATCCTGCCGCTGATCGGGCTCTACATGCCCTTCAGCGTCGTGTGGATGCGCGCGCACTTCGTCCGGATCCCGTCCGAGCTCTCGGAGGCGGCGCGCGTGGACGGCGCGACGACCTGGCAGGAGTTCCGGCGGATCCAGCTGCCGCTCGCGCGCCCGGCCCTGTCGGCGCTCGCGATCCTGCTGTTCCTCTGGACCTGGAACCAGTTCCTCCTGCCGGTGGTGCTCGTCTCCGATCCGCTGGACCGCACCGTCGCCGGAGCGCTCACCTTCTTCCAGGGGCAGTACAGCAACAGCATCCCGCTGCTCAACGCGGGCGCGCTGCTGATCATCGTGCCGACGATCCTGGTCTTCGTGATCTTCCAGCGGCAGTTCATCACCGCTCTGCTGCAGGGCGCGGTGAAGGGGTGACCGCGGTGCACGGAGTCGTGGAGTCCGGGTTCGAGGGGGTCCGCGACGCCTTCGCCGAGGCCGTCCGGCCCGGCTCGGGAGCGGCGGTCGCGGTGCGGCTGCACGGCCGGCCGGTCGTCGACCTCTGGGCGGGAGAGGCGGGGGCGGAGGAGCCGTGGCGGGAGGACACCCTCAGCGTCGTCTTCTCGTGCACGAAGGGCCTCGTCTCCCTCCTCGCCGCACGCCTCGTGCAGGAGGGGCTGCTCGACTACGACGCGCGGGTCGCCGAGTACTGGCCCGAGTTCGCCGCGGCGGGCAAGGCCGACGTGCGCGTGCAGGACCTGCTCGCCCACCGGGCCGGGCTCTCGGCCCCCCGCCTCCCGCTCACGACCGCCGACCTCGCCGACTGGGACCTCGTCGCCGGGCGCCTCGCCGAGCAGGAGCCCCTGTGGGAGCCGGGCACGGGGTACGCCTACCACCCGATCACGCACGGCTGGCTGATCGGCGAGGTGATCCGCCGGGTGACCGGGCGGAGCGTCGGCGCCGCGTTCCAGGAGCGGATCGCCGGACCGGTCGGCGCGGAGGCGTGGATCGGGTTGCCCGCCTCCGAGCAGGGCCGCGTCGCGACGATGCTCGTCGGTCCCACCCTCGCCGAGCTCACGGCGGCGCAGGCCGCGGCGCGCACCCCCGGAGTCGTCGACTGGGGCGAGCGGGCGATGACTCTCGGCGGTGCGCTGCCCGTCGAGCTCGTCGGACCGGGCACGGGCTTCAACGATCCCGTGCTGCAGGCCGCCCAGATCCCCGGAGCGGGCGGCATCGGCTCGGCCCGCGCGCTCGCCGCGATCTGGTCGGCGGCGTTCACCGAGACGGACGGCGTGCGGCTGCTCGAGGACGCGACGATCGAGCGGGCCACCGCTCCGCTCAGCAGCGGCCCGCCGGTGTGGCCGGTGCCGGGCCCGTGGCCGGCCTGGGGCTGCGGCTTCCAGCTCGGCACGGACGCGCGCCGGTACCTCACGCCGAGCGGCTTCGGGCACGACGGCGCGGGCGGACAGGTCGCCTTCGCCGACCCGGACGCGGGAGTCGGCTTCGCGTTCCTCACCAACCGGATGGAGGGGGTCGGCGACGTGCGCGCGACCCGCGTCGTCGAGGCGCTCGCGACCGCGCTGCAACTGCCCACTCCGCGCGGACTCTGACCCCTCCGCCCCACCCCCGTCAAGGGGTGGGGCGCCCGGTCGGCGCCGTCCTAGCGTCGGGGGACGGGCCGACCGGAGGGGCGGTCCGGGATCCAGGGGAGGGCGAGATGCAGAAGCTGTACTACGCGAGCGGATTCGTGCTGCTGGGCGACGAGGTGTGCTCGGCGGTCGTCGAGTACGCGCAGGCGCTGGCGAACGTGGGGAAGTCGGACCTGGTCGTGGTGCCGTCGCTCTCGGACGAGGGGATGCGCGGTGAGACCCGACTCCTGGTCGGACCGGCCAGCCAGCTCTTCACCAGCCCGGCGCTCGACCGCGGCGTCGACCTCGACGACCCGGAGGCGGTGGAGTCGATGCGCGAGAAGACCCGACGGCTCCAGCCCGCGCGGCCGACCGTGCAGCCGCGCGGCAAGGGCGACGACAGCGAGGACGACGGCGGGACCGACTACCTCTGACGCCTCAGGTGTCGAGCGTGGTGCTGGGGCGCTCGCCGAAGCGGTGGGCGTACGAGGCCGAGAACCGGCCGAGGTGCGCGAAGCCCCAGCGCCGTGCGACCTCGCTGACGCTGACGACTCCGGACTCGCCCGCCCGCAGCTCCTTCTGCACGCCGTCCAGCCGGATCCGCCGCAGGTAGTCGACCGCGGTGAAGCCGAACTCGCGCCGGAACTCGGTCTGCAGCGTCCGCAGGCCGATGCCCGCCGCGTCGGCGATCTGCTCGGTCCGGAGCGGCTCGCGGGCGTGCTCGTACATGTACTCGATAGCCTGGCGGAGGCGCCCCGAGCGGGGTACTCCGAGGTCGCCGGGAGTGTCCAGCGTCGAGTGCGGGAAGGTCTCGAGCAGGGCGACGGCGACCGCGCGGTCGGCCTCGCGGCGCAGCAGCGGCGAGCTGTCGGCGTCGTAGATCACCCGGGCGACCGTCGCGACGGTCGCCGACCAGCGCCGCAGCGCCGCGCCCTCGGGCCGTGAGGTCGTGTCGAAGAGGAGGGGGCCGCGGGTGCCCTCGACCTCCTCCGCGATGCCCTCGAGGTACGCGCCGTCGAAGTGGATGAGGTTCTGGCGGTAGTCGTGGAACTCGAACCGGCTGGGGCGGTCGTTGACGAAGATCGCCGGCTGCCCGAATCCGAGGGTCACCGCGTCGCCGTCGAGATCGGTGACGCCCGCGCCGGCGGTCAGCCACGAGACGACGTACTCGCCCTCGGTCTGGATCGAGCCCTGCACGGAGCCGGCGAACTGGCTGCCGCGGAGCGTCACATCGCCGTCGCCGACGGAGGTGTAGCGGTACGAGAAGTCCTCGCCGGGCTCGACGACGAAGCGGTGCCCGTTGTACGACTGCTCGAAGAGGGCCCGCGCCTGCTCGATGTCACGCCCGCCGATGTCGGAGCGCACGACCTCGTCCTTCTCGTTCATCCCGATCAGGGTCGCACGAGGAGCGCTCCTCACCGCGTGCCCCGAACGGGGAATTCGTTAAGCGGATAAACCAGTTGCGGGTCCGGCGGCGCGGGTCATGGCCTGGACGGTCGCCGCCTGGAACTGCGTGAGCAGCACCACGGTGTGCCGCGCTCCGGCTTCCACGGCGAGCGAGAAGGTGGCGCCGGCCGGAGTGGCCCGCCAGGAGCGGATGTCGCGGGTGCCGACGCGGGTCGAGTCTCCGGTGCCGGCGCTCCGCAGCACCAGGGAGTCGGGCAGCACGCAGAGCGCGCCCGTCACGCCGTCGACAGTGGAGGAGCACTCGAAGCCCGCGTCGTCGTGCACTGCACCGGCGAGCTCGACGAAGTCGGTGACCTCCATCGGCTCGTCGTCGTCGCGCCTGGACACGGCGCGCTCAGGCAGCGTGCGTGAGCCCGGAGGACTCGGGCTGCTGCGCCGGCTCGGTGACGATCCGCAGGCCCCGGCCGCTGTTGGCCTCCTCCATCAGTGCACGCACCCAGGTGGCGTTGATCGCCGGCATGCGGCTTCCGTGGAACGAGAACTGGAGGGGGATGGTCGGGTGCAGCCACAGTGTCTGGCGTCCGGTGCCGTGCGCGCTCGAGGCGTCGAGCTGGAAGGCGAACGCCTCGTCGCGGCGGAACTTGTTGATCATGACGATCTGGAGGTGCGCGAGCGCGCGGTCGTCGATCTCGTGCGAGGTGGGGGGAGTGCCGTAGAGGAGAGCGCCCATGGTGCGTGCCGCCGTTCTGTGCTGTGTCGCGGGTGCCGGCCGCGACGGTGGGGTGCCCGGCGAGTGCCGCCGGAAGGGGGAGTGCGAGATGGTGGGGGTGTTCGTGGGGAGCAGGACCCGGGGTGTGCTGTGCCGCCGAGTCGAGTGTCCGGAGTGTCGATCCGGGGGTGCCGGGCTCCGGGATGTCGAGCCCGGATGCCGTCGCGCCGAGCCGTCGATCCCCCCTGACGCCTGCTCTGCAGGCCCGTGGAGTCGGGCGGTCGGGCCGTCTCTCCGGCTGTTCTCCGAAAGTACGCCCCTCGTTCGGAGGGCACGTGCCGCTATCCGGAATGCGAAGCAGTGGCCCCGGCCGCCGGGCGGACTCCCAGCCGGGCGACTCCGGGGCTCAGTTGCGGGTGCCTCCGAAGGGCGGGGCGGCTGCGTCGAGACACCGTGCTCGTGCGCGAGACGCCGTCTCGGCAGTGGCGTGTCGGGCGGGCCGACGGTGTCTTGGCGTGGCGGGTGGAGCGGGAGGAGGCGTGACGCTGCGCTCACTGGACAGCGCGTGCGGCTCCGTCGAGACGCCGTCTCCGCGGCGGTGTCTCGGCGTGCGCGGGAGGGTGCGCTCCTCCGCGAGTCGTCACGCCGCCGCTCCGGCGGGGGCGCCGGCGCTCAGAAGGCGTAGCGGACGCGGCAGTAGGGGAGGCGCTCGGCGAGGAGGGCGCGGAAGCGGTCGAGGGCGGCGCGCTTGAGGTCGCGTCGGTAGCGGATGTTGACGGCGCCGTTCTCGGAGACCTTCTGCTCCTGGCGGCCAGGCTGCCAGAGCAGCGACTCCGCCGTGGGGTGCCAGCCGAGGTTCACCTCGTGCAGGCCCTCGTTGTGGGTGAGGAGGATCACCTCGGCCGCGAGCTGCGCCTTCGCCCGCGGGTGGAGGGCCGCGTCGAGCTGGTCGAAGAGCTCGGTCCAGTCCTGCTGCCAGGTCTCGGTGAGGATCACGGGCGAGAAGTTGACGTGCACCTCGTAGCCGGCGTCGACGAAGTCGTTGATCGCCGCGATCCGCTCGGCCATCGGCGAGGTGCGGATGTCGGTGACCTTCGCCGTCTCGGCGGGCATCAGCGAGAACCGGATGCGCGTGCGCCCGAGCGGGTCCCACTCGAGGAGCTCGCGGTTGACGTACTTGGTCGCGAAGGACGCCTTGGCGGTGGGCGACATCCGGAACAGCTCGCAGAGGTCGCGGACGTTCCCGCTCAGCAGCGCGTCGACGGAGCAGTCGCTGTTCTCGCCGATGTCGTAGACCCAGGCCTCCGGGTCGCACTGGTTCGCCTCTGTCTTGGGGCCCTGCTCGGCGATGTGCCGGGCGAGGTGGCGCTGGATCTGCTCGATGTTCGTGAAGAGCGTGATCGGGTTGCTGTAGCCCTTCCTCCGCGGCACGTAGCAGTAGACGCACGCCATGGCGCAGCCGTTGGCGGTGGAGGGGGCGATGAAGTCGGCCGAGCGGCCGTTCGGACGCGTGACGAGCGACTTCTTCACCCCGAGCACGAGCGCCTCCGTCTTGATGCGCACCCAGCGCGCGACGTTCGCCTCGTCGCCGTGCACCTCCGGGATCAGCCAGTGCGACTCGACGGGCACGATCTCGGCGCCCGGCCACCGCGCCACGACCTCCTGCCCGCGGGGCAGCTCGAGCGCGGCCGGCTCGGCGTAGATCCGCCGGACGTCGAGCAGGCGCCGCTCGCGGACCGGCGCGGACGCGGGGCTCGGAGCGGTGTCGGACATGAGTCCGTTCTACCGGCGACCACCGACATCCGCGGAGCAGGGCTGTCGCCCGCCGCGCAGGTCCTCCGCCCGCCTGCAGGAACCGTGGCGCCGCTCCCTCAGGATGGAGGCATGCCCTCCTCCGCCGACCGCTTCCGCCGCGCCGCCGTCGAGCTCGCGCAGACCTCCGAGCGGCAGGTCGAGTGGGCGCTCGCCGTCGCGGAGGATGCGCGCCTCCTCGCCCTGATCGACGAGCTGCCCGCGCAGCACCGGCAGCCGTCCCTGCTCTTCTCGGTCGCGCGGCTGCTCGGCGTGCCCGACGTCGACGGCGCCGGATTCGCCGCGTGGTTCCGGAGCGAGTGGGCGCGGGTGGCGCCGGTCGCCGCCGAGCGGAGGACGCAGACCAACGAGGCGCTGCGGTGCGCGCCCCTGGTCGCAGCGCTGGAGCGGATCACGGAGCCCGGTGAGCCGGTGGCGCTCGTCGAGATCGGCGCCTCCGCGGGGCTCTGCCTGGCGCCGGAGCGGTACTCCTACGCCTTCACGGCGAGCGACGGCGAGACGCGGCTCGGGTCGGGCGCGCCTCTGCTGCGGAGCGCGGTGAGCGGAGGCGCGGCGCCGGCGCGGCTGCCGGCCGTCGCGTGGCGCCGGGGTCTCGACCTGGCGCCGCTCGACGTCCGCTCGCCCGAGGACGTCGCCTGGCTGGAGGCGCTGCTCCCGCCCGACCGCCCGGAGCGGACCGCGCGGCTCCGCTCGGCCGTGGAGACTCTGCAGGACGACCCGCCCACGATCATCGCGGGCGATGCGGCCGCCGAGCTGCCCGCCCTGCTCGACGCGGTGCCGCCGGGTCTGCGGACGGTGGTCGTCTCGCTCGGGACCCTGGTCTATCTTCCGTGGGCCGCGCGCGAGAGCGTCCTGGCGACGGTCGCCGATCGCGGCGCGAGCCTGGTGACGCTCGAGGCGGAGGCGCTGCTCCCGCACCTCGTCGCCGCGCGCGGGGACCGCACGGCTCCCGAGCCGACCCCGTTCCTGCTCGCCGCCGACGGCGTCCCGCTCGCGAGCGCGGCCGCCCACGGCGGCACCCTCTCCTGGCTGGCCTGAGGCGCGCTCCCGCGCCGGGTGCGGGGTGCCCCAAGCTCGGGGAGGCGCCCGGCGCCCGGTGATCGCTCCGCCCCGGCGCTCGACCCGCGCCCACTGTTCAAGAGTTGTCGCACTCAGCGTCGAGTGCGACGACTCCTGGACTCTCGCGGAGGAGCGGACGGCGGAGCGCAGGACTCAGAGCTCAGAGCCAGAGCTCAGAGCGTCCAGCGTCCAGCGCCCTACAGTCCGTCGACGACGAGCTGCGTCGCGCGCGGGACGTAGGAGGTGTTCGTCGTCGGGTCCCAGCCCACGAGCGCGACCGCGTCGCCGCCGACGCGCGCGGTGATGCCCACGAGCGAGAACGGCTTGCCGCCCACGGCTCCGGACACCTTCCAGCCGAGCGTCTCGTCGGCGCCGGTCAGCGTCTGCTCGGTGCGCTCGACGGTCGTCTCGACCGGCACGCCCTGCATGGCGAAGAGCGTCGAGCCGGAGGCGCAGCGCGTGGTCGCGTCGGTGGCGCTCGCGAGGAGCGAGGCGGCCGCGTCGGCGGTGCCGGTGCTCGACACGACGGCGGTCATGGAGCGGTCGGCGCTGGTGCCGTACGAGAGTCCGGCGGCGGGCTGCGCGGTGTCCCAGCCCAGGCCGAACGGCGAGAGGCAGCTCGCGTCGGTCGCGGTGAGGCCGGGGTAGATCGAGTCGAGCATCTCCTGGATGCTCGCGTACTCGCCGGGCACGAACTGCACGCCGGTCAGCACGGCGGCCACTTGCTCGCCGGTCTTCTGAGCGGTGTCGGCGGTCGGGGCGGCGGCCGTCGCGGTAGCGGACGGGGCGGCCGACGACGAGGGGAGCGTCGGGGTGAACGGGCGGAGGGTCGATCCGCTCGTCGCGGTCCCTGCGCAGCCCGAGAGGGCGAGCAGCAGCGCGCCTCCCATCAGAGTCGTGCGCAGCAGTGTCTTGGACATGATGTCTCCCCCTTCGCCCGCCGGCGCCGCACCGGGGCGCCTGAGGCTAGCAGAGCCTCGAGTCCCGGAGGCGGCCCGGCGCCGCCCGCAGGACGGAGGCGGCCCGGTGGCACCCGCAGACCGGAGGCGGTCCGGCAGCGCGTGCGGATCGGAGTCGGCCCGGCCCCACCCGCACGACGGAGCCGGGAACCATGACCCCACGCCTCCGACGGCCGCTCGCGCCTCCGCTCCGCAGCTCAGATCTCCGTGTGCCCGAGCTCGGCTCCCGCGAGCAGGCGGATCTCCGGCTCGGCGATGCCTTCCAGCTCCAGCACCACGACCCGGTTGCGGCCGGCGCGGGTGACCGGAGAGGGGACGATCAGCGTCCGCTGCGGCCCGCGGCGCCAGTAGCGCCCGAGGAGGAAGCCGTTCACCCAGACCAGGCCCTTGCCCCAGTGCAGCGTGTCCACGTACAGGTCGGCCTGCTCGTCGAGCTCGAACGAGCCCGAGGCGAGCTGCGGCCCGGCCGAGAACGCCGGCGCCGCGACGGCCAGGTCGGGGAGGCACTCGAGCGCGAGGGCGCGTGCCGCCCAGCCGGTCAGCTCGGCGCCGTAGAGCGTCACGCCTCCGACCAGGCCCTTGTGCTCGCCGATGCGGGTGCCGTAGTTCACCCGTCCCTGGTTCTCGACCAGGATCGCGAGCTCGCCGCGTCCGCTCGGCAGCGTCAGCGCCCGCTCGTGGTGGTCGCGCGCCAGCACGCCCACCGGCACGCCGTCCAGCAGCACCCAGGCGCGGTCGCGCACCTCCTCGCCCACCACGAGGCGGGCCGGAGCGGAGGAGCCGTCGAGCGTCGTCGTGAAGAGCACGAAGCCGTCGTCGTGGCCGAGGTCGTCGAAGCTGGCCATCGCGTCGAGGTGCGCGGCCGGTCCGAACGCCTGGCCGAGGCCGAGCAGCGCCGGGCCGGGGACGAGCGGAGCGGTCAGGGCGGGGGCCGACGGGCGCACCGCGGGCACCTCCTCCGGAACCGGCGCGTAGCGCGCGATGACGTCGCGGAACGCCCAGAACTTGGCGGTCGGGTCGCCGCCCTCGTCCAGCGGGGCGTCGTAGTCGTAGCTCGTCGTGATCGCGGCGTAGCGGCCCTTGTCGTTCGCTCCGCTGGTCAGGCCGAAGTTGGTGCCGCCGTGGAACATGTAGATGTTGACCGAGCCGCCGGCCGCGAGCAGGGTGTCCAGCTCCTGCGCGGAGGCGTCGGCGTCCGTCGTGTGGTGCTGGGTGCCCCAGTCGTCGAACCAGCCGCACCAGAACTCCATGCACATCAGCGGGCCGGTGGGCTGGAACTCGCGCAGCGTCGCGAGGCGCTCCGCGGTCCGCGAGCCGAACGAGCCGGTGAGGTGCAGGCCCGGCAGGCTGCCGTCGGCGAGCATCTGCGGGGTCGGCTGGTCGATGGTGGTCAGCGGCACCGTGATGCCGGAGTCGCGGGTCACGCGCACGAGCTCGGCCAGGTACTCCTTGTCGGAGCCGTACGCGCCGTACTCGTTCTCGATCTGCACGAGGACCACGGGCCCGCCGGCGTCGATCTGGCGCGGGGCCACGATCGAGTACACGCGGCGCAGGTAGTCGCTGACCGCGGCGAGGTAGTTCGGCTCCGAGCGGCGCACGCCCACCTCGGGGTCGCGGAAGAGCCAGGCCGGGAGGGCGCCGTTGTCCCACTCCGCGCAGATGTAGGGGCCGGGGCGCACGATCGCGTGCATGCCCTCGGCGGCGATCAGGTCGAGGAAGCGGCCCAGGTCGAGCCCGGCGTCCTCGCGCCACTCGCCGCGGCGCGGCTCGTGCGCGTTCCAGGCGACGTAGGTCTCGATGGTGTTCAGGCCCATCAGGCGGGCCTTGCGGATCCGGTCTGCCCAGAGGTCCGGGTGGATGCGGAAGTAGTGCAGCGCCCCCGACAGGATGCGGTGCGGGCGGCCGTCGAGCTCGAAGTCGGCGGCGCCGATGGCGAAGCGGCTCTCGGGAGCGGTGGTCATCTGGATCCCCCTCAGGATCGGTGCCCGGTGTGTCCGAGCGTGAGAACGACGCGGGGCCGACCGGAGCGATCCGGCCGGCCCCGCGTCGAGCAGTGGTGCTACTCCGAGACGGTGAAGCCCTGCGCGTTGCCGTACTGGACGAGCTTGCTCTGCCAGTCGGCGAGGCCCTGGTCGAGGCTGGTGCCGTTGGCGTACGCCTGGCCGACGGTGTCGCCGAAGACGCTGTTCGCGTAGACCTGGTAGGGCAGGTACGACCAGCCGGAGCGGACGTCCTTCGAGGCCTGGGTCAGCACCTCGTTGATCTTCTGGCCGCCGAAGTACTCCGACTCCTGACCGGTGAAGTCCGAGCTGTCGAGGTCGGCCGTGGTCGACGGGAATCCGCCGCTCTGCAGGAAGACGTCGACCGATGCCTGGTCGCTGTTCAGCCAGCGCAGGAACGCGGCGGCCAGCGCCGGGTTCTCGCTCTGCTTGGTGACGGACTGGCCGCCACCGCCGTTCTCGGCGCTGACGGCGGTGCCGTCGTAGGTCGGGATCGGCGCGACGGCCCAGTCGCCGGAGGCGTCGGGGACGCTGGACTCCAGCACGCCGGGCATCCAGGCGCCGGTCACCAGCGAGGCGATGGAGCCGTCGGCGAGGCCCTTGTACCACTCGTCGCCCCAGGCGGGGGTGTCCGAGAGCAGCTTCTTCTCGACGAGCTGGTTCCAGACGCCGGTCCACTTGGCGGTGCCCTCGTCGGCGAGGTCGATCTTCACGTCCGTGCCGTCGGTGGTGAACGGCTCGCCGCCCGCCTGCCAGATCATGCTGGTCGCGAAGCCGGCGTCGCCGGTGTCGGCGGTGATGTACTTCGACGGGTCGGCGGTGTGCAGCTTCTCGGCCGCGGCCACGTACTCGTCCCAGGTGGCGGGGACGGCGATGCCGTACTGGTCGAAGACGGTCTTGTTGTAGAACAGCGCCATGGGGCCCGAGTCCTGCGGGAGGCCGACGAGCTTGCCGTCGATGTTGACGCTGCCCCAGGTGGAGGCGGAGTACTTGTCCTCGAGGTCGCCCATGCCGTACTGCGACAGGTCGAGGAGCGAGTCCGACAGCGCGAACTGCGGCATGGCGTAGTACTCGATCTGGACGACGTCGGGGGCGCCAGAGCCGGCCTTGATCGCGTTCTCGAGCTTGGTGTACTCGTCCTTGTTGGTGCCGGCGTTGACCAGCTCGACGTCGACCTTCGGGTAGGCCTTCTCGAACGCGGCGACCTGCGCCTCGGCGCTGGGGGTCCAGCTCCAGTACGTGATCTTGCCACCGGCCTCGAGGGCGGAGTCGAGGTCGGCGGCGGAGCCGGCGCTCGTGGTCGTGCCGCCACCGGAGGTGGACGAGCAGGCCGCGAGGGAGCCGGCGGCCAGGGCCGCGACGGCCGCGACCGTCAGGGTCCGCCTGAGGGCGGAACGGGCGATCTTCATGGTGGTGTTTCCCTTCACTTCTTCGTGCTGCGGGTGCTGTGGACGGGGCAGGACGCTCCGGCCGGGGGATGGGTAGGGGGAGGGCTCAGCCCTTGACGCTGCCGGCGCTCAGGCCGGACTGCCAGAAGCGCTGGAGTCCGAGGAAGGCGACGACGATGGGGATGATCGTGAGGAGCGAGCCCGTGATCACGAGGTTGTAGATCGGCTGCGCGCTGACGCCGGTGGCCTGCGCGTTCCACTGGTTGAGGCCGACGGTGAGCGGGTACCAGGTGGGGTCGCTCAGCATGATCAGCGGGAGGAAGTAGTTGTTCCAGGTCGCGACGACCGAGAACAGCAGCACGGTCACGATGCCGGGGGCGAGGAGGCGGATGGAGATGGTGAAGAAGGTGCGGAACTCGCCCGCCCCGTCCATCCGCGCCGCTTCGAGCAGCTCGGTGGGCACCGACTCCACCGCGTAGACCCACACCAGGTACAGGCCGAACGGGCTGATCAGCGACGGGATGATGATCGCCCACGGGGTGTTGGTCAGGCCGAGCTGGCTGAACATGAGGAACGTCGGGACGGCGAGGGCCGTGCCGGGCACCGCGATCGCTCCGAGCACCACGGCGAAGACCGCCTTGCGGCCCGTGAAGCGGAACTTCGCGAGGCCGTAGCCGGCGAGCGTCGCCAGGAGCGTCGCTCCTCCGGCGCCGACGACGACGTAGAGCAGGGTGTTGCCGAGCCAGCGGAGGAAGATCCCGTCGCGGTAGCTGAGGGTGTCGGCGATGTTCTGGAAGAAGACGAAGTCGCCGTCGAACCAGAGGCCGAAGCTCGAGAGCAGGCCGGCCTGCGTCTTCGTCGCGTTGATGACCAGCCAGGCCAGCGGCACGAGGCTGTAGAGGATGAAGACCGACATCAGCAGGGTGAAGGCGATCGACTTCTTGGGCTGCACCGAGGAGCCGCGGCGGGCGGCCGGGCGCTTCGGGGCGCGGGCGGGCGTCCGGGGAGCGGTCGCGAGGGCCATCAGTTCTCCTTCCGCGCGCCGCGGAGCTGCACGACGTAGGCGATCACCGCGGTGATCACGCCCATGACGATGGCGACCGTGGCCGACGCGTTGTACTGCTGACCGGCGAAGGACAGGTTGTAGGCGTACATGTTCGGGGTGAAGTAGGTGGTGATGATGTTCGGCGCCAGCGTCCGGAGGATGTTCGGCTCGTTGAACAGCTGGAAGCTGCCGATGATCGAGAAGATCGTGGCGATGACGATCGCGCCGCGCAGGGCGGGCAGCTTGATCGAGCGGATGACGCGCATCGGGCCGGCGCCGTCGATCTCGGCCGCCTCGTAGAGCTCGCCGGGGATCGTCTTCAGCGCGGAGTAGAAGATGAGCATGTTGTAGCCCACGAACTCCCACGTGACGATGTTGCCGATCGAGGCGAGGATCCAGTCGCGCGAGAAGGGCTGGACGACGTCGGAGCCGAGCAGGTCGTTGACGTTCGCGGCCAGGCCGAAGTTGTCGCCGTAGATGAAGCCCCACATCAGCACCGCGACGACCGCGGGGACGGCGTAGGGGAGGAAGACCACGATGCGGAAGAAGCCGGTGCCGTGCAGACGCCCGCTGTCGATCGCGAGGGCCGCGACGAGGGCCAGCACGAGCATCACGGGGACCTGCACGACCAGGAACAGCAGGACGCGGCCGAAGCCTTCCCAGAAGTTCGGGTCGGTGAAGATCGCGGCGTAGTTCGCGAAGCCGACGAAGGAGTTGCCGCCCACCAGCTGCTCGCGGAAGAGGCTGAGGTAGATCGAGTAGACGACCGGGGCGATGAAGACCAGGAGGAAGACGACGAGGAAGGGGGCGACGAACGCCAGGCCCTTCCACTCGCTCTTCGCCCGCGACTTCGGGGCCGCGAGGGGGGACGCCGGAGGGGCGACCTCGCTCAGCGGGACGGGGGGAGACGTCGTCGTCATGGGATTCCGTTCGGGGGAGTAGTGCGGGCCCGCCATGTTCACGTCAACATGGCAGAGCGTCACCGTAGCATGTCCACGTCGCCACCCGCGACTGTTCCTGCGTCACGGTTCGGCGCACGATGCACCACGGCTGACGGGCGGCGCGCTATAAAGGGAAGCCCATGTCACTCGAGACCGACCGCCCGTCCCCGTCCACCCGGCCGCGACGCGGCGTCTCGATGGCCGACGTGGCCCGGCGCGCGAACGTCTCGGGCCAGACGGTCTCGCGGGTGTCGAACGGCAAGCAGAACGTCGACGGCGAGACGCGCGAGCGGGTCCTCGAGGCGATGCGGGCCCTCGGCTACCGCCCCAACAGCGCGGCG
>NZ_PSUC01000081.1:0-16881 GCF_002931635.1 Rathayibacter sp. AY2B7
GGCGCGGCGCGTCGAGCCGAGCGAGTCGAAGGCGCCGGCCTTGATCAGCGACTCGATGGTGCGCTTGTTGGTCACCTGCAGCGGCACCTTGCGGAGGAAGTCGTGGAACGTCTCGAAGCGGCCCTTCTCCTCGCGGGCGGCCCGGATGCCCTCGACGACGTTCATGCCGACGTTGCGGACGGCGCCGAGGCCGAAGCGGATGTCGGTGCCGACGGCGGTGAAGAAGCCGATCGACTCGTTGACGTCCGGCGGGAGCACCTTGATCCCCATCCGCCGGCACTCGTTGAGGTAGGCGGCCATCTTGTCCTTGGAGTCGCCGACGCTGGTGAGCAGCGCGGCCATGTACTCCGCGGGGTAGTGCGCCTTGAGGTACGCCGTCCAGTAGGAGACGACGCCGTACGCCGCCGAGTGCGCCTTGTTGAAGGCGTAGTCGGAGAAGGGCAGCAGGATGTCCCAGAGGGTCTTGACGGCCTCCATCGAGTAGCCGTTGGCGATCATGCCGCCCGAGAAGCCCTCGAACTGCTTGTCCAGCTCGGACTTCTTCTTCTTGCCCATCGCGCGCCGCAGCAGGTCGGCCTGCGCGAGCGTGAAGCCCGCGAGCTTCTGCGCGATCGACATGACCTGCTCCTGGTACACGATCAGGCCGTAGGTCCCTCCGAGCACCTCCGAGAGCGGCTCCTCGAGCTCCGGATGGATCGGGGTGATCTCCTGCACGCCGTTCTTCCGCAGCGCGTAGTTGGTGTGGGAGTCGGCGCCCATCGGGCCCGGCCGGTAGAGCGCGAGGACTGCGGAGATGTCCTCGAAGTTGTCGGGCTTCATCAGCCGGAGAAGGCCGCGCATCGGGCCGCCGTCGAGCTGGAAGACGCCGAGCGTGTCGCCACGCGCGAGGAGGTCGTAGGCGGCCTGGTCGTCGAGCTCGAGGTCCTCGAGCACGAGGTCCTGTCCGCGGTTGGCGCGGATGTTGTCGAGGGCGTCGTCGATGATCGTGAGGTTCCGCAGCCCCAGGAAGTCCATCTTGATCAGCCCGAGCGACTCGCACGCGGGGTAGTCGAACTGCGTGACGATCTGGCCGTCCTGCTCCCGCTTCATGATCGGGATGATGTCGAGCAGCGGATCGCTGGACATGATGACGCCGGCCGCGTGCACGCCCCACTGGCGCTTGAGGTTCTCGAGTCCGAGCGCGGTGTCGAAGACCAGCTTGGCCTGCGGGTCCTCGGCGATGACGTTGCGCACGTCGAGCGCTTCCTTGTAGCGCGCGTGGGCGGGGTCGTTGATGCCGCTGAGCGGGATGTCCTTGCCCATGATCGCGGGCGGCATGGCCTTCGTCAGCTTCTCGCCCATCCCGAACGGGAAGCCGAGGACGCGCGAGGCGTCCTTGAGAGCCTGCTTCGCCTTGATGGTGCCGTAGGTGACGATCTGCGCGACGCGCTCGTCGCCGTACTTCTCGGTGACGTAGCGGATGACCTCGCCGCGGCGACGGTCGTCGAAGTCGACGTCGAAGTCGGGCATGGAGACGCGGTCGGGGTTGAGGAAGCGCTCGAAGATCAGGCCGTGCCGCAGCGGATCGAGGTCGGTGATCTTCATCGCGTAGGCCGCCATCGAGCCGGCACCGGAGCCGCGGCCGGGACCGACGCGGATCCCGTTGCGCTTGGACCAGTTGATGAAGTCGGCGACGACGAGGAAGTAGCCGGGGAAGCCCATCTGCAGGATGACGCGGGTCTCGTAGTCCGCCCGGTCGCGCACCTCCTGGGAGATGCCGTCCGGATAGCGCTCGCGCAGTCCGGCCTCGACCTCCTTCACGAACCAGGTGTCCTCCGTCTCGCCCTCCGGCACCGGGAAGCGGGGCATGTAGTTCGCCGAGGTGTCGAACTGGACGTCGCAGCGCTCCGCGATGAGGAGCGTGTTGTCGCAGGCCTCGGGGTGGTCGCGGAAGACCTGGCGCATCTCGCGCGGCGACTTGAGGTAGAACTCGTCCGCGTCGAACTTGAAGCGCTTGGGGTCGTCGAGGGTGGTTCCGGACTGCACGCAGAGCAGCGCCGCGTGCGAGGTCGCGTCGTGCGCGTGCGTGTAGTGCAGGTCGTTGGTGGCGACCAGCGGGAGGTCGAGGTCCTTCGCGAGCCGGATGACGTCGCCGATCACCCGCCGCTCGATGTCGAGGCCGTGATCCATGATCTCGGCGAAGAAGTTCTCCTTGCCGAAGATGTCGCGGTAGTCGGCGGCCGCCTGGCGGGCCTCCTTGTACTGGCCGAGGCGCAGGCGCGTCTGCACCTCGCCGCTCGGGCAGCCCGTGGTGCCGATCAGGCCCTCGGAGTACTGCGAGAGGATCTCGCGGTCCATGCGCGGCTTGAAGTAGTAGCCCTCGATCGACGCGCGCGAGGAGAGGCGGAAGAGGTTGTGCATCCCCGTCGTGGTCGAGCTGAGCAGCGTCATGTGGGTGTACGCGCCGGAGCCGGACACGTCGTCCCCTCCGCCGTCGCCCCAGCGGATGCGGGTCTTGTCGGAGCGGTGCGTCCCCGGGGTGAGGTAGGCCTCGGTGCCGATGATCGGCTTGATCCCCGCCGCCGTCGCGGTGCGCCAGAAGTCGAAGGCGCCGAACACGTTCCCGTGGTCGGTCACGGCGATGGCCGGCATGCCCTCCTCGACCGCCGCGTCGATCAGCGGCTTCACCCGCGCTGCACCGTCGAGCATCGAGTACTCGCTGTGCACGTGGAGGTGGACGAAGGAATCGTTACTCGGCAAGGATGCGCCTCCGGCGGACTGCGGGCAGGGGAGGGATGGCCGGCGACAAGGGAGGGCCCGTGGACACGGCGGGAAGAAGTCTAACCGCGCTGGACGCGGGTCCGGCCGGGAGAGCGCGGATCACTCCCCGCGCAGCACCTCGAGGGCGTGCACCAGGTCCTCGGGGTAGGACGCCTCGAACTGCACCCACTCCCCCGAGCCCGGGTGGGTGAAGCCGAGCCGGACCGCGTCGAGCCACTGGCGGGTGAGGCCGAGCCGCTTCGAGAGGGTCGGATCGGCGCCGTACATCGCGTCGCCGATGCACGGATGGCGCTGGGCGGCCATGTGCACGCGGATCTGGTGGGTGCGGCCGGTCTCGAGGTGGATCTCGAGGAGGGAGGCGAACGGGAAGGCCTCGATCGTCTCGTAGTGGGTCACCGAGGGCTTGCCGTCGGCGCGGACCGCGAACTTCCAGTCCGAGGACGGGTGGCGGCCGAGCGGGGCGTCGATCGTCCCGGCGAGCGGGTCGGGGTGGCCCTGCACGACCGCGTGGTAGACCTTCTCGACCGTGCGGTCGTGGAACGCGCGCTTGAGGTGCGTGTAGGCGCGCTCGGACTTCGCGACGACCATGAGGCCGCTCGTGCCGGCGTCGAGCCGGTGCACGATGCCCGCGCGCTCGGCCGCACCGGAGGTCGACACGGTGAAGCCCGCGGCGGCGAGAGCGCCGAGCACCGTCGGTCCCTCCCAGCCCACGGCGGGGTGCGCGGCCACTCCGACGGGCTTGTCGATCACCACGATGTCGTCGTCGTCGTGCACGATGCCGAGGCCGGGGACCGCCATCGGCACGATCCGCGGCTCCTCGCGCGGGCTCCACTCGACGCTCAGCCAGGTGCCGGCGTGCACGCGGTCGCTCTTGTCGAGGACCCGTCCGTCGGCGCTCACTCCGCCCGCCTCGGCGACCTCGGCCGCGAAGGTGCGCGAGAAGCCGAGCAGCTTCGCGACGGCCGCGTCCACGCGGAGGCCGTCGAGCCCGTCCGGGACCGGCAGCTCTCGGGACTGCGCCATCAGCGTCCGCCGGGGCGGTCGGCGTCGCGGGCCGCCTCCTCGACGGAGGAGGCCGCTGCGGGGGCGCCCGCTCCGGGGGCGGCGGGAGCGCCGTCCTCGGACGCGACCTGCTCGTCGCGGCCCGCGCGCTCGCGGGTGCCGTCGAGGCCGACGCCCCGCACGCTCAGGAGGACGAACAGCGCCATCGCCGTGCAGATCGCGATGTCGGCGACGTTGTAGATCGCCGGGAGCAGCCACGGCGTGAAGAGGAAGTCGACGACGTGTCCGAGCCCGAAGGAGGGCTCTCGGAACAGCCGGTCGAAGAGGTTGCCGAGGGTGCCGCCGAGCAGCAGGCCGAAGAAGACGCCCCACGCGGTGGAGCGGATCCGGCGCGAGAACCAGATCACGGCGACGACGACGCACGCCGCGATGATCGAGAAGATCCAGGTCGACCCGCTCGCGAGGGAGAAGGCGGCACCCGGGTTCTTCACGTAGTGCAGGATCAGGACGTCGCCGAGGACGTGGACGTCCTCGCCCAGGGTCAGGTTCGTCGTGACCAGGAACTTCGCGGTCTGATCGATCGCGAAGACCGCGAGCGCGACGAGGCCGAGGGTGACGAGCACCCTCGGCCTGACGTCCGCTGCGGCGGGACTACGCCCCAAAGCCCGACAGCGAGGACTCCGTCGACGCCGGCTGGGTGTCGAGGTCGCGGAGCTGGCCCTCGATGTAGCTCTTCAGCTTCTGGCGGTACTCGCGCTCGAAGGTGCGCAGCTCGTCGATGCGGTGCTCGACCGTCGCGCGCTCCTCCTCGAGCTTCGCGACCTGCTGGCGCTGCTTGGCCTCGGCCTCGGCGACGATGCGGGCGGCCGTGGCACGACCCTCGGCGACGAGCGCGTCGCGCTTCTCGGCACCCTCGCGCACGTGCTCCTCGTGGAGGCGGCGGGCGAGCTGCAGGAGTCCGCTGGAGCTCTCGGCCTCGTCGACCGGAGCCGACTGCGAGGAGCTGACGGGAGCGACGACCGGTGCGGGAGCCGGGGTGGGCTCGGGCTCGGGCTGCGGCTCCGGCTCGGGTGCCTCATCGACCACCGGGGCGGGAGCAGGAGTGCTCTCGCGCGGGGCGTCGGAGACTCGGGCGTCCGAGGGGCGGCTGTCGCCGGAGGAGAGGCGCTGACGAAGCTCCTCGTTCTCCTGGTTCAGGCGGCGGAGCTCCACGACGACCTCGTCGAGGAAGTCGTCGACCTCGTCCTGGTCGTATCCCTCACGGAACTTGGTCGGCTGGAACCGCTTGTTGACAACGTCTTCGGGAGTGAGCGCCATGGCTTTCCACCTTCGATTTCAAGTAGGTACACGTTTAACAACGCGCGACTAAAGCTAGCAACTTCAGGCGCACGGCGCAGTGCTGACACCGCGGGGAACGTCCGGACGTGCCAACGATACAGGGACGGTCAGGCGCGCTGGAGCCACGTGGCGATGTACATGCCCACGATGACGCAGAGCATGGTGAGGCTCCAGCCGAAATCGAGGGCGATCGGACCGATCGAGACCGGCTTGATCAGGCGTCGGAAGAAGCCGATCGGCGGGTCCGTGACGGTGTAGACGCCCTCCGCGGCGACGAGGCCGGCACCGCGGGGGCGCCAGTCGCGTCGGATCACGCGGACGAGGTCGAGCACGAACCGCGCCCACATCGCGAAGAAGTAGAGCAGCAGCACGAAGTACAGGACGCTCCCGAGGAGCGAGACGACGGAGGTCACCGGGGGCCAGGGCTCCCCGGGATCAGGACTTCGCGAAGAACGACGCGTCGGCGTCGCTCTCGACGGAGGCGGAGTCGCCGGCGACGGTGATGTGCGACGGCGAGAGCAGGAAGACCTTGCTCGTCACGCGCTCGATGCGGCCGTAGAGGCCCTGCGAGAGTCCGCTCGCGAAGTCGATGAGGCGGCGGGCGTCCGCGTCGCTCATCTGCGAGAGGTTGATGATCACGGGGATGCCGTCGCGGAAGTTCTCCGCGATGACCTGCGCGTCGCGGTACTGCTTCGGGTGGACGGTGAGGATCTCGTTCATCTCGGCGGGTGCCGTCGCCTTCGGGGTCTGGGGGGTGGGCTTGCGGAGCGGGGTGACCGTCGCGCGGGGCTGCTGCACCGGCTCGACGGGAGGGACGGGCTGCACCGGGGAGACCGGTGCGCGGTGGGCCGTCGCCGGGGCCGCCTCGACGGGCTCTGCGCGCTCGTACTCGACCTCTTCGTCGGCGAGTCCGAGGTAGACCATCGTCTTCTTCAGCGGGTTGGCCATGGGGTGTCCTCCGTGTCGTGTGTGCTCCCACAGGTGGGTCACCACGAGGTTAGGTGCGGGCGGGGCGTTCTCCGGTGATTGCCGATCCGATTCGCAGGTGTGTCGCACCCTCCGCGATCGCCTCGGCGAAGTCGTTCGACATGCCCGCCGAGATCGCCGTGGCGGAGGGCTCGACGGCGCGCACGCGGTCGGAGATCGACCGGAGCCGGGCGAACGCCGGACGGGGCTCCTCGTCCAGCGGAGCGACCGCCATCACGCCGCGCAGCGTGAGGCCGGGCGCCCCGGCGAGAGCCTCGGCGAGGGGCTCGATGTCGGCGGGCGATGCTCCCCCGCGGTCGGGATCCTCGGTGAGGTTGACCTGCAGGAACACGTCGAGCGGCTCCTCCCCCGCCTCCAGCAGCGGGACGAGCGCGAGCCGGTCGACGGAGTGGACCGCGTCGGCGTAGCGGCGCACCTGGCGCGCCTTCTTGCTCTGGAGCTGCCCGATGAAGTGCCAGCGTGCAGCGGTCCCCGCCAGCTCGGCCGACTTCTCCTGCGCCTCCTGGTGCCGGTTCTCGCCGAAGTCGACGACGCCCAGCTCGAGGAGGTCGCGGAGCAGCGACACGGGGTGGAACTTGGTCACCACGATGGTCGTGACCGAGGACGCCTCGCGACCGGCCGAGCGGGTCGCGTCGGCGACCCGCTCGGAGACCTCGGCCCAGCGCGCGGCCAGCTCCGGATCCGGCACGACTACTTGAGGAAGTCGGGGATGTCCAGGTCGCTGTCGTCGTCGTCGAAGGACGGGTCGGCGACAGGGGCCGGAGCTGCGACGGGGGTGCTCGACCAGATCGAGCCGGCCGCAGGGGCGGCTGCGGGAGCCGGGACGGGCTCGGCGGCCGACTCGCTCGCCGAGCTCTGCTGCTGGCGCGGCTGGGCGATCGCGGCCTGGGCGGTCCCGCCCGGCTCTCCGCCGTCGAAGCCCGCGGCGATGACGGTGACGCGCACCTCGTCGCCGAGCGTGTCGTCGATCACGGCACCGAAGATGATGTTCGCCTCGGCGTGCACCGCCTCCTGGACGAGGCGCGCCGCGTCGTTGATCTCGAAGATGCCGAGGTTCGAGCCGCCCTGGATCGAGAGGAGCACGCCGTGCGCGCCGTCGATGCTGGCCTCGAGCAGCGGTGAGGCGACGGCCAGCTCGGCCGCCTTGATCGCGCGATCGGCACCGCGCGACGAGCCGATGCCCATCAGCGCCGAGCCGGCGCCCTGCATGACCGACTTCACGTCGGCGAAGTCGAGGTTGATCAGGCCGGGCGTGGTGATCAGGTCGGTGATGCCCTGGACGCCGGCGAGGAGCACCTGGTCGGCGGTCGCGAAGGCCTCGAGCATCGAGATGCCGCGGTCGCTGATCTCGAGCAGGCGGTCGTTCGGGACGACGATGAGCGTGTCGACCTCGTTCTTCAGCGTCGCGACGCCGGCCTCGGCCTGCGTCTGCCGACGGCGTCCCTCGAACCCGAAGGGCTTGGTCACGACGCCGATGGTGAGGGCGCCGATCGACTTGGCGATCCGCGCGACGACGGGCGCGCCGCCGGTGCCGGTACCGCCGCCCTCGCCCGCGGTGACGAAGACCATGTCGGCCCCCGCGAGGACCTCCTCGATCTCCTCGGCGTGGTCCTCGGCGGCGCGGCGGCCGACCTCGGGGTCGGCGCCGGCGCCGAGTCCGCGGGTCAGCTCGCGGCCCACGTCGAGCTTGACGTCGGCGTCGCTGAGCAGGAGCGCCTGGGCGTCCGTGTTGATCGCGATGAATTCGACACCGCGCAGGCCGAGCTCGATCATGCGGTTGACGGCGTTGACGCCGCCACCGCCGATGCCGACGACCTTGATCACGGCGAGGTAGTTCTGGTTTGAAGTCACGTCTCCGGCCTCCGGGCTGAACCTTAAACCTGTAGTTGAGGCTTAAAGTTATGCTGAGTATGCATTTGGGGTTCGGCTCCGACGGTAGGCGGAGTCCGGTCGCGCTCCCAGCAGACACGCCCGCAACGCTCGAAAGAACGCGCGGATCCGCCGCTGGTCACGGCCGGGGCGCCACGACGGCGGCCTGGGGCGAGGACACGTCGTAGGTGCCGACGACGGCGGGGTCGGTCGCGGCCATCAGCTTCTCGAGCACGACGGCCTTGAGCGCCGACTCGTCCGACCCGCCCCACACGACTTCCGTGCCGTTCTGCAGGGTGAGCGAGACGTCGTCGCCGGTCGTGGCCGTGGCGGCCGTCACCTGCGGAGCGAGCGACGCGGGCAGGGAGCGCAGCACCCGTGCGGTCGCGCGGAAGCCGGCTCCCGAGGCGTCGCCGGACGCGGTGGTGAGGACCGGGTAGCCGGGCTGCGCCGAGTCCGCCGTCTCGATGACGACTCCGGCCGCGTCCACGAGCTCGAAGCGGCCGCCCGCCGCGATCACTCCGAGGGGCGTGCGCTCGACGATCGACACCACGAGGGTGCTCGGCGGCCGGGTCTGCACCGAGTAGCTCTGGATGAGCGGGGACGCGCCCAGCACGCGGCCGACCTCGTCCCGGTCCACCAGGGTGAGCGGGACGCCGAGCTGGTCGTCGAGCTCGCTCTGCAGGGCGGCGGCGTCGACGCGCTGGGTGCCCGAGATCTCGATCGTGCGCACGGCCATGAGCGGCGAGAAGGCCGCGACTCCGACGATCAGGGCGAGGGCGACGAGCGACCCGGCCACGACCAGGGCGATCAGGCGTCGCCGACGCGCGCGCTTCGTGAAGCGGCGGACCTCCCCCCGCTCGTAGCGCCTCCGCTCGCGGGCGGCCCGGGAGACGGCCCGGTTCTCGGCACCGGGCAGGCGCCGGCCCGAGAGGGTGCGGCGGACCGCGCCCGCGCGCGACGGACTGCGCTCGGCCGGTTCCTGATCCACGCGGGTCGCGGTGACGATCCGGATCGGCTCGGTGTCCGGCTCCGGCTCGCCGCCGCGCGTAGGGACGCTCCGACCGGGCGCCGGAGGGCGTCCGCCGTCCGGCCGCTTCACGGCCGCTCCCCCGCTTCGGGCGCGAGGACCGCGGTCATCGTGCGACCGGCGCGGCCTCGCTGGCGCCGAGCGACTCGAGCACCTGCGGGATGATCCGGTAGACGTCGCCGCAGCCGAGGGTGATGACGAAGTCGCCCTCGCGCGCGATGCCGGCCGTGAGGCGGGCCGCCTCCGCCCAGTCCGGGACGAACGAGACGTGCGACGGGTCGGCGAACTTCTCGCTGACCAGCGCTCCGGTCACTCCGGGCTCCGGATCCTCGCGCGCCCCGTAGACGTCGAGGACGATCGTCTCGTCGGCGTAGCGCTCGAGCGTCTCGGCGAACTCGCGGGCGAAGAGGCGGGTGCGGCTGTAGAGGTGCGGCTGGTGCACGGCGATGATGCGGCCCTCGCCGACCACGGTGCGCGCGGCGGAGAGGGCGGCGGCCACCTCGGTGGGGTGGTGGGCGTAGTCGTCGTAGACGCTGACTCCGCGGACCGCTCCGTGCAGCTCGAAGCGGCGCTCCGTGCCTCCGAACGCCGACACGGCCTCGAGCGAGGCGGCTGGATCGAAGCCCAGGCCCACCAGCACTGCGAACGCGCCGGCCGCGTTGATCGCGTTGTGCCGGCCGGGGATGCGGAGGCGGGCCGAGTAACGCCTGCCCTCGTACTCGACCGAGAAGCCGACGGGGCCGACGAGGTCGAGGTCGACGACGCGGACGTCCGCCCCCTCGGCCTCGCCGAAGGTCAGCACGCGTCCGCCGTCCAGCCGCTCGGTGACGCGGACGGCGCCGGGGTCGTCGGACGAGATGACGACGAGCTCGCTCGCGGAGGAGGCGAAGGTGACGAAGGCCTCCTCGAACGCCTCCAGCGATCCGTAGTGGTCGAGGTGGTCCGGGTCGACGTTCGTGATGAGGGCGACCGCGGTGTCGTAGAGGAGGAAGCTGCCGTCCGACTCGTCGGCCTCGACGACGAAGACCTCGCCGGAGCCGGCGGCGGAGGAGGTGCCGAGGCTCTCGATGATGCCGCCGTTGACGAAGCTGGGGTCGGCGTCGACGCCGAGCAGGCCGGTGACGATCATGCCGGTCGACGTGGTCTTGCCGTGCGCTCCGGCCACCGCGACCAGGCGCCTGCCGCGCACCAGCCAGGCGAGGGCCTGCGAGCGGTGCAGCACGGGCAGGCCGCGCTCCTTCGCGAGCAGGTACTCGGGATTGTCGGGCCACAGGGCGGAGGTGACGACGACCGCCTCGGCGTCCCCGAGGTTCGCCGCGTCGTGGCCGATGGCGACCGGGACGCCGAGCTCCCGCAGCTGCTCGATGGGGTGGGACTCGCGGACGTCGGAACCGGTGACCCGGTGCCCGGCGTGGTGGAACAGCCGGGCGATCCCGCTCATCCCGGAGCCGCCGATGCCGATGAAGTGGACCGAGCCGAGCTCGTCGGGGACGGTGATGCCGAGGTCGGGCTTGATCACGGGGCTCTCGCTTTCGGGTGGGTCGCGGCGGGCGGGAGGGGCCTCCCGCGGTGCGCCGGATCAGTGTAGACGGTGGGCGGGAGTGCTCTCCCGAGCCGCGCGGAGCGGGCTCAGCGCGGCTCGGAGAGGGTCGACTCGATCAGGTCGACGAGCCGCCCGGAGCCGTCGCGGACTCCCACGCGGGCGGCCCGGCGCGCCATCTCGTCGCGACGGTCGGTGTCGCCCAGGAGCGGTACGAGCTCCCGCTGGACCCAGCCGGGGAGGAAGGCGGCGTCCTCGACGAGGACCGCTCCCCCGGCGTCGACGACGCCGCGCGCGTTGTAGCGCTGCTCGCCGTTGCCGACCGGGTACGGGACGTAGACCGCGGGCAGGCCGAGGGCTGTCAGCTCGCTGACCGTCGCTGCCCCCGCGCGGGAGACGGCCACGTCCGCGGCGGACAGCGCGAGGTCCATCCGGTCGCAGTAGGCGAGGAGGTGGTAGCCGGCCACCCCCGGGTCCGTGATCTCGGCGCGGTCGCCCGTGATGTGGAGGACCTGGAAGCCGGTGGCGACGAGATCCCGGGCGGCGGCGTGCACCGTCGCGTTGATCCGTCGAGCGCCGAGGGAGCCGCCGGTCACCAGGAGGGTCTGCCGGGACGGGTCGAGGCCCAGCGCCGCCATCGCCTCGTCGCGGCGCGCGGCCCGGTCGAGCTCGGCGATCTCGCGGCGCAGCGGCATGCCGACGACCCGCGCGTGCGGCAGGGGCGTGCCCTCGAAGGCCACGCCGACCGACCGGGTCGCGCGCGCGCCGAGGCGGTTGGCGAGCCCGGGGCGCGCGTTGGCCTCGTGGACGGTGAAGGGGACGCCGGCGCGGCGGGCCGCCAGGTAGGCCGGTGCTGCGGCGTACCCGCCGAAGCCGACCACCGCGTCGATCCGCCGGTCGCGGATCGTCCGGACGATGCCGGCGATGGTCGCGCGGAAGGCTCCGGGGAATCGCAGCGCCGCCGCGTTCGGGCGGCGCGGGAACGGCAGCCGCGGGATCACCGAGAGCTCGTAGCCGCGGAGGGGGACGAGGCGCGCCTCGAGCCCCTCGGCGGTGCCGAGCACGAGCACCTCGTCGCGCGGGTTCCGCCTGCGGATCTCGTCGGCCGTCGCGAGCAGCGGATTGACGTGGCCGGCGGTGCCGCCGCCGGCGAGGAGGTAGCGGGTCACTCCGCCGCCGCCTTCCTGCGGCGCAGCACGCCCGCGCCGGGCAGGGGCGCGGTCTGAGTGCGGGCGAAGGAGAGGACGACGCCGATGGCGAGGAGCGAGCTGAGCAGGGCGGTGCCTCCGGAGGAGATCAGCGGCAGCGGGACCCCCAGCACCGGGAGCACCCCCAGGACGACGCCGATGTTGACGAACGCCTGGCCGATCAGCCAGACCATGATCGCGCCGGTGCTGATCCGCACGAACGGATCGGAGGACGCGTGGATGACGCGGAAGAAGGCGACCGCGAGGACCACGAACAGCGCCAGGACGACGATCGCTCCGATCAGCCCGAGCTCCTCGCCGATGATGGCGAAGATGTAGTCGTTGTCCGCGGCGGGCAGCCAGGACCACTTGGCCTTGGAGTTGCCGAGGCCCACGCCGAAGATCCCGCCGGAGGCCATCGCCCAGGTGCCGTGCACCGGCTGCCAGCACGAGTTCTGGTACTCCTCGACGTTGGAGCAGTCGCCGAGGAAGGACATGATCCGGGTGAGGCGGTTGTCGCTGGAGACGGCGAACAGCACCGCTCCGATCGCACCGACCACCACGATCGGCACGAGGACCTTCATCTGGACGTTCGCGTAGAAGAGTGCGGCGAGGACGATGCCCGCCATGATCACGACCGTGCCCAGGTCGCCTCCGATGAGGACCAGTCCGATCGCCGCGCCGCCGACGATCAGGACGGGGATGAGCGCGTCCTTCCAGTCCTTCGGCGACCGGTAGCGGCGGGCGAGCAGGAGCCCCAGCCAGAGGGCGAGCGCGAGCTTGATGATCTCGGAGGGCTGCATGCTGAAGGCGCCGAGGCGGATCCAGTTGCGGTTCCCGCCGACGGAGTCGCCGAGCGGTGTGAAGAGCACGAGGCACTGGAGGACGCAGCCGGCGATGAGCAGGATCGGCGTCACGCGCTTCCACACGCCGAGGGGCAGCCGCGAGACCACCAGCATCATCGGGATCCCGAGGAGGGCGAACCCGCCCTGGCGCAGGAAGCCCCCGAAGGAGTCGTCGCTCGACACGTAGGAGGTGACCGACGAGGAGGAGAGCACCATCGTCAGTCCGAACAGCACCAGGAAGAGCGTGGTTCCGAAGAGGAGGTAGAAGTTCGGCGAGTGGGAGGCGAAGACCTTCGAGAGGACGATCCGCGCGGAACGGGCCCCGCTCCGGTCCTTCCCGCGCGGCTCAGTGCGCGAGCGGCCCGCGGGGCGGCTCGTCGTCGGAGCGGTCATCGGCTCCCCCTCCCAGGTGTGTCGCCACGGCGGCCGCGAAGGAGCGGCCCCGAGCCGCGTAGTCGAGGAACTGGTCCATCGAGGCCGCGGCGGGTGCGAGCAGGACGACGTCCCCCGAGCGGGCGAGCGTCGCGGCCGCCTCGACGACCGCCTGCATCACCGCACCAGTGTCGTCCGGCACCGCCTCGCTCACGGGGAGGGCGGGCGCGTGTCGTCGGAATGCCGCGAGCAGCGCCGAGCGGTCGGCGCCGATCACCACGGCGCCCCGCAGGCGGCCGACGTGCGCGGCCACGAGGGCGTCCACGTCGACGCCCTTGAGCAGGCCGCCGACGACCCAGACGACCGACGGGTACGCGCGCAGCGAGGCGTCGGCGGCGTGCGGGTTCGTGGCCTTGGAGTCGTTCACCCAGGTCACCCCGTCGCGCTCGGCGACGACCTGGATGCGGTGGGCGTCGAGCTCGAAGGACGCCAGCGCGGTGCGGACGGCCGTGACCTCGATCCCGCACGCTCGGGAGAGCGCTGCCGCGGCGAGCACGTTCTGGACGATGTGCGGAGCGGCGAGGTTCCGTGCGGCGAGCTCGTCCACGGTGGTGATCTCGAGGGCACTGGTGCGGCGGTCCTCGAGGAAGGCGCGGTCGCAGAGGATGCCGTCGACGATCCCGAAGTCGCTCGGGCCGGGCACGCCGAGGCCGAATCCGATCGCCCGGGCGCCCTCCAACACCTCGGCGTCGAGCACCATCTGCTCGGTCGCCGCGTCGGCGCGGTTGTACACGCAGGCGACGCGGGTGCCGGCGTAGACCTTGCCCTTGGCCGCGCGGTAGGCGTCGAACGAGCCGTGCCAGTCGAGGTGGTCGTCGGCGATGTTGAGGCACGCGCTCGCGATCGGCTCGATCGCGCCCAGGTAGTGCAGCTGGTAGCTCGAGAGCTCCACGACGAGGACGTCGAAGCCCTGCGGGTCGCGGACCGCGTCGAGCACGGGCACGCCGATGTTGCCGCAGGGTGCGGCGCGGAGGCCGCCGGCCACGAGCATCGTCGCCGTGAGCTGGACGGTCGTGGTCTTCCCGTTGGTGCCGGTGACGGCCACCCAGTCGGCCGGAGTGCCGTCGGCGCGCACGACCTTGTCGCGGACGCGCCAGGCGAGCTCGACGTCGCCCCACACGGGGATCCCGGACTCCGCCGCCCACACGAGGATCGGGTGGGTCGGCCGGAAGCCGGGCGACACCACGACCAGCTCCGGTGCGAACGCGTGCAGCTCCTCCGGAGCGGAGTCGAGGCGGTCGGCCCGGTGCAGACGGGCGCCGATCACCTCGAGCAGGCGCTCGCGCTCCTCGTCTGCGCGGTCGGCGAGGACGAGCACCTCGGAGCCGAGCTCGGTCAGCGTGTCGGCCACCGAGAACCCGGTGACGCCCAGGCCCAGCACGGCGACGCGCAGGCCGCGCCAGTCCGAGTGCCAGCTGCGGAGGGAGTCGGGACGGGCGGGATCGGTCATGCCAGCGACAGCCATTCCAGGTAGAAGAGCCCGACTCCGGCGGCGACGAAGATGCCGGCGATGATCCAGAACCGGACCACGACGGTGATCTCGGCCCAGCCCTTGAGCTCGAAGTGGTGGTGGAGCGGGCTCATCAGGAAGATGCGCTTGCCCCGGGTCAGCTTGAAGTAGATCCGCTGGAGGATGACCGAGCCGGTCACGATGACGAACAGGCCGCCGATGAGGAGGACCAGCAGCTCGGTGCGGGTGAGGATCGCCAGGGCCGCGAGCGCGCCGCCGAGGGCGAGCGAGCCGGTGTCGCCCATGAAGATCTGCGCCGGCGAGGTGTTCCACCAGAGGAAGCCCACCAGAGCGCCGGAGACGGCCGCCGCGATGATGGCCAGGTCGAACGGGTCACTCACCTGGTAGCACTTGTCGACGACCTCGGGGTTGAGGTGCTGGTCGAAGCACCACTGGTTCGACTGCCAGAACCCGATGATGACGTAGGAGCCGATCGCGAGGATCGAGGACCCGGTGGCGAGTCCGTCGAGCCCGTCGGCGACGTTCACGCCGTTCGACGTGCTGGTGACGATGATGCAGATCCACAGCACGAACAGGCCGATGCCGATCCAGCCGAGGGAGGCGAAGTCGAACGGCAGGTCGCGGATGAACGAGATCGAGGTGGACGCGGGGGTGAGGCCGTTGGAGTCGCGGACCATGATCGCGATCACCGCGAAGGCCGCGGCGACGATGACCTGTCCGGCGATCTTCGCCCAGCCGCCGAGGCCGAGGCTGCGCTGGTTGCGGGTCTTCAGGAAGTCGTCGACGAAGCCGACGAGCCCGAGCCCGACCATCATGAAGAGCACCAGCAGGGCCGACGGCGCGATCGCACGGTTGCCGAACAGCATCCCGAGGAAGTAGCCGACCACGGTGCCGATGATGATGACGATGCCGCCCATCGTCGCCGTGCCGTGCTTGACGTGGTGCGACTTCGGTCCGTCCTCGCGGATGAACTGGCCCCACTGCAGGCGGTGGAAGAGGCGGATGAACAGGGGCGTCATCAGGAGCGTGAAGGCTCCGGAGAACGCGCCGGACAGGAGGAGTGCCCTCATCGGTGACGCTCCCCGAGACGGTCGGCGAGGAAGCGCAGCCCCGCCGAGTTGGACGACTTGACCAGCACGGTGTCGCCGGGTCGCAGGTAGTCCTCGAGGAGGTCGAACGCCTCGTCGGAGGTCTCCGCGAAGACGGACTCGCCGCTCCACGACCCCTCGCGCTCGGCCGCGACGTGGATCCGGCGGGCGCCTCGACCCACCACCACGATCTGGGAGATGTTGAGGCGGACGGCCAGGAGGCCCACGCGCTCGTGCTCCTCGTCGGCCCACTCGCCGAGCTCGCTCATCTCTCCCAGGACGGCGACGGTGCGCCCCCCGGGCTTCGCGATCTGGGCGAGGGTGCGCAGGGCGGCCGCAGTGGAGTCGGGGCTCGCGTTGTACGCGTCGTTGATGACGCGGACGTCCTCGCCGCCCAGGACCTCCATGCGGCCGCGCTCGGCGAGGGTGACGGTCGCGAGCGCCTCGACGATCGCGGGCAGCGCCACTCCGACCGAGAGCGCGGCGGCCGTCGCCGCGAGGGCGTTCATCACGTGGTGCTCGCCGAGGACGCGCAGTAGGAGCTCGGCACGGGCGGCCTCGCGGCCCTCCCCGGCCGAGACCTCGATGGCGAAGCGGGTGCCGTCGGCGGTCGCGTCGATGTCGACGGCGCGCACGTCCGCGCTCTCGCCGCGGCCGAACCAGAGGACCCGGGCGGCGGTGCGGCCCGCCATCGAGGCGACCCGGCCGTCGTCGGCGTTCAGCACGGCGACGTCGTCGGCGGTGAGGTCGGCGACCATCTCGGTCTTGGCCTCGAGCGTGCGCTCGATCCCGCCGAACTCGCCGGCGTGCGCGAGGCCCACGGCGAGGACGACGCCGACGTCGGGCCTGGCCATCCGGACGAGGCGGCGGATCTCGCCGACCGCGCTCGCGCCCATCTCGGCCACGAGGAAGCGCGTCGACTCGGACACCTGGAGCATCGTGATCGGGGCGCCGACCTCGTTGTTGAAGGATCCGCGCGGAGCGACCGTCTCGCCGACCCGCTCGAGGACGGTGCGGAGGAGGTTCTTGGTCGTCGTCTTGCCGTTCGAGCCGGTGACGCCGATGACGGTCAGCCCGCCCTTCGCGCGGACGCGCCGGACGACCTCGGTCGCCAGCGCGCCGAGCGCCTCGACGGAGTCGTCGACGAGGACCTGCGGCACGTCGAGGTCGAGGGGGCGCTCCACGATGAGGAGCGCGGCACCGCGCTCGAGGGCGGCGGGAGCGAAGAGGTGGCCGTCGGTGTGCTCGCCGCGCTTGGCGACGAAGATCCCGCCGGGCGCGATCTCGCGGGAGTCGGTCTCGGTCGCTCCGTCGATCACGGTGGCGGCCGTG
>NZ_PSUC01000082.1:0-16840 GCF_002931635.1 Rathayibacter sp. AY2B7
CGACCGGGGCCGCCCTATCCTTGACGGGTGAAGCCACAGGAGCCGGCGGGCGTCGGACGCGCGGAGCGCACGCTCGCCTACATGTTCATCGCGATCATCGTCGTGACGGTCCTCGCGTTCCTCGCGATCCTGGTCGCCCCCGCGCTCGGGATCCGCGAGTACGCCGGCCCGTTCTGGCAGTTCGTCTTCGCCGTGCCGCTGGTGGGCCTGCCCATCGCGTTCCTCATGATGATCGCGATGCTCATCGTGGGGGTCCGGCGCCGCCGCGCGCAGTCCTGATCGGACGCGCTCTCCTCCTGCCGCACCGCCTCCGATCCGGCGTTCCCCGCCGCCGAGCCTGCACCGAGCGCCCGGACAACCGACTCCCAGACTCCGTACAGCCGACGGCCAGATACTGTCCTGCATGGACGGACCCCGCATTCTCATCGTCGACGACGAGCCCAACATCAGAGACCTGCTCACCACGAGCCTCCGCTTCGCCGGCTTCGCCGTGCGTGCGGTCGGCAACGGGGCCCAGGCGATCTCGGCGGTCCTCGAGGAGGAGCCGGACCTGATCATCCTCGACGTGATGCTTCCGGACATGAACGGATTCGGTGTGACCAAGCGGCTCCGCTCGGCCGGGTACACCTCCCCCATCCTCTTCCTCACGGCGAAGGACGACACCGAGGACAAGATCACGGGCCTCACCGTCGGCGGTGACGACTACGTCACGAAGCCGTTCAGCCTCGACGAGATCGTCGCGCGCATCAAGGCGATCCTCCGCCGCACCATGCACGCCGAGGAGGACGCGGTCATACGGGCCGGCGAGCTGACCATGGACCAGGACACGCACGAGGTCCTCGTCGGCGACGAGCCGGTGGAGCTCAGCCCCACCGAGTTCAAGCTGCTCCGCTACCTGATGCTCAACCCGAACCGGGTGCTCAGCAAGGCGCAGATCCTCGACCACGTGTGGGAGTACGACTTCAACGGCGATGCGGGCATCGTCGAGTCCTACATCTCGTACCTGCGACGTAAGCTCGACACGCATTCGGAGGAATCGCTCATCCAGACCAAGCGAGGATTCGGATACATGCTGAAGGTCGCGAAGGCCTAGCCTCCGCCACCTCGGCGCCACCTCCCGCCGGAGGCGCGGCGCCCGCCGATCCCGAGGGAGTTCCACCGCCATGCACCAGGGTCTGGCCGAGCGGTGGAACTCCATCTCGTTGCGCACGAAGATCACCGCGGTCACGGTCCTCCTGCTCACGCTGGGACTCCTCGTCTCCGGGATCGGGACGATGACGATGCTGAAGCCGCAGCTCGTCGCCCAGCTCGACGCGCAGCTGGCCGACCAGGTCCAGCGGACGGCGAGCGACCTCTCCGTCAACGACCTCGCCGCGATCGACGAGTCCAAGGCCGATTTCGGCGCCGTCTACGACCAGTACGGCACGCTCGACAACACGAACGCGTCCGGCGCGGCCGACCCCGCCTTCCCGCAGACCTTCACCCTCGAGCAGGCGCTGCAGGGCGGCGACAAGCCGATGGAGATCTGGAGCTCGAACGGCAAGGTCGAGTACCACGTCATGTCGACGGTGTTCACGAGGGGCACCGAGTACCAGACGCTCCTGCTCGCGGTGTCGACCCGCAGCGTCGACGTCATCATGACGACGTACCTCACGATCTTCCTGGGCTTCGGAGTCGCGATCGTCGTGATCGGCGCACTCCTCACCCGCCTGCTGGTCACCACCACCTTCGCCCCGCTGCGCGAGGTCGAGCAGACCGCTGCCGCCATCGCGGACGGCGACTTCAGCCAGCGTCTGGACGGCACGACGCCCAACACCGAGGTCGGGCGCCTCAACCGCTCCCTGAACGCGATGCTCGGGCGGATCGACTCCGCCTTCCGCGACCGCGCCCGCACGATCGACCAGATGCGCCGCTTCGTCGGCGACGCCAGCCACGAGCTGCGCACGCCGCTGGTCTCCGTCCGCGGCTACGCCGAGCTGTACCGGATGGGCGCTCTGCAGACGCCCGAGGCCGTCGGCCAGGCGATGGAGCGCATCGAGAAGGAGGCGATCCGGATGGGCGGCCTGGTCGAGGACCTCCTCGAGCTCGCCCGTCTCGACGAGACGAAGCCTCTCGCACTCGCGCCCGTCGATCTGATGCCGCTCGCCCGCGACGCCGCGATGGACGCGATGGCCTCCTGGCCCGACCGCGACTTCGGCGTCGAGACCCGCGACGACACCCCCG
Source organism: Rathayibacter sp. AY2B7 (assembly GCF_002931635.1). Taxonomy (NCBI): domain Bacteria; kingdom Bacillati; phylum Actinomycetota; class Actinomycetes; order Micrococcales; family Microbacteriaceae; genus Rathayibacter; species Rathayibacter sp. AY2B7. The sequence goes on from NZ_PSUC01000082.1 coordinate 2,224, forward strand.
TGGAGACGCCCGCGCTCGAGCCCGACGAGGCCGGCGCCTCCGCCACGCAGACCATGGAGCTGACGAACCCCGGGCTCACCGGCCCGATCGCCGCTGCAGGAGCGAGGCTCGCCCGATTCCGCCGGCGTCCGCGCCGGGTCAACGCCGAGGAGATCGCCGCCGGCACCGCCACCGCCCCCGAGGAGCCGGGCGTGCCCGCGATGGTGATGGCGGAGGAGAACAAGATCCGCCAGGTCCTGACGAACCTGATCGGCAACGCCGTCCGCTACACGCCCGAGGACACTCCGATCGAGATCGGCGTCGCCGTCGACCGCTCCCGCCGCCTCGCCCTGCTGGAGGTCATCGACCACGGCGAGGGCATCCCGCCGCAGATCCGCGAGAAGATCTTCCAGCGCTTCTGGCGCGCGGACACGTCGCGGACCCGCGAGACCGGCGGCAGCGGCCTCGGACTGGCGATCGTGTCCTCGATCGTCGCCGCGCACAAGGGCCGCGTGGACGTCGTCGAGACGCCGGGCGGAGGCGCGACCTTCCGCGTCGCGCTGCCGCTGCTCACGGTCGGCCAGAACGGCGAGACCTCCCCCGCCTCGGTCTGATCCGCACCGCGGTCCGTCCTTCCTCGGGGGCCCCTTCGGTCCGGGCTCTCCCGTCGACGTCCGCGAGCGGCACGGATCGATCCGCCCGGGGCGACCGTGACCTCGCGCACCCGGCGCTCACGGCCGCGCGCAGCTCACTCTCTCCTCTTGGGGACCACCGGGCGGCGAGCCCGCCCGGACCGCTGGAGATGAGACCCGACGCTCGACGGATGCCGCGTCACCGGATCCTGCGGGATCGCCGTCCGCATCCGTTCGGCCGAAGACTTCTCCGCCTTGACCCGGACGTCGCGACCCGCACCGGCGCCTTCCACGCGCTTCCGGTGCCGGTGTCCGCTGAGGAGACCGAGGCGGCGCGGAAGGCGGTGCCACCGCAGGAGGACCGCCGTTGTGGTCGCGGAGCGGATCCAGGACCACCTGCCGGTTCGGTCGCCCGCCGCTCGGTCAGATGCCTCCGGAAACGCCGAAGGCGGCTCCCCCGGAGGGGAACCGCCTTCTGCGTGGTGGGGGGCCTGGACTAGAAGTCCATGCCTCCGGTGGGGTCGCCGCCCGCGGCGACCGGGTTCTTCTCGGGCTTGTCGGCGACGACGGCCTCCGTGGTGAGGAAGAGACCGGCGATCGACGCCGCGTTCTGCAGAGCGGAGCGCGTGACCTTGACCGGGTCGATGATGCCCGCGGCGATGAGGTCGACGTACTCGCCGGTCGCGGCGTTGAGGCCGTGTCCGGTGGGCAGCTCGCGGACCTTCGCAGCGACGACGCCGGGCTCCATGCCCGCGTTGAGGGCGATCTGCTTGAGCGGGGCGTCGATGGCGACCTTGACGATGTTCGCGCCGGTCGCCTCGTCTCCGACGAGCTCGAGCTTCTCGAAGGCGAGCTTGCCGGCCTGGATGAGGGCGACGCCACCACCGGCGACGATGCCCTCCTCGACGGCGGCCTTCGCGTTGCGGACGGCGTCCTCGATGCGGTGCTTGCGCTCCTTGAGCTCGACCTCGGTCGCCGCTCCGGCCTTGATGACCGCGACGCCGCCGGCGAGCTTCGCGAGGCGCTCCTGGAGCTTCTCGCGGTCGTAGTCGCTGTCGGTGTTCTCGATCTCGCCGCGGATCTGCGCGACGCGGCCGGCGATGGCCTCGGCGTCGCCGGCACCCTCGACGATCGTGGTCTCGTCCTTGGTGATGACGACCTTGCGGGCCGAGCCGAGCAGGTCGAGGGTGACGTTCTCGAGCTTGAGGCCGACCTCCTCGGAGATGACCTGGCCGCCGGTGAGGATCGCGATGTCCTGGAGCTGCGCCTTGCGACGGTCGCCGAAGCCCGGAGCCTTGACGGCGACCGACTTGAAGATGCCGCGGATCTTGTTGACGACCAGGGTCGCCAGCGCCTCGCCGTCGACGTCCTCGGCGATGATCAGCAGCTGCTTGCCCGCCTGGATCACCTTGTCGACGACCGGGAGCAGGTCCTTGATGTTCGAGACCTTGGAGTTGACGATGAGGATGTAGGGGTCCTCGAACACCGCCTCCTGGCGGTCGGGGTCGGTCACGAAGTACTGCGACAGGTAGCCCTTGTCGAAGCGCATGCCCTCGGTGAGCTCGAGCTCGGTGCCGAAGGTGTTCGACTCCTCGACGGTGACGACGCCCTCCTTGCCGACCTTGTCGATCGCCTCGGCGATGATCGCGCCGATCTCGGGGTCCGCGGCGGAGATGGAGGCGGTCGCCGCGATCTCCTCCTTGGTCTCGATCGCCTTCGCGCCGGCGATGAGCTCGGCGGTGACGGCCTTGACGGCCTTCTCGATGCCCTTCTTGAGGCTGATCGGGTCGGCGCCGGCTGCGACGTTGCGCAGGCCCTCGCGGACGAGCGCCTGAGCGAGGACGGTCGCGGTGGTGGTTCCGTCGCCGGCGACGTCGTCGGTCTTCTTGGCGACCTCCTTGACGAGCTCGGCGCCGATCTTCTCGTACGGCTCGTCGAGCTCGATCTCCTTGGCGATGGAGACGCCGTCGTTCGTGATGGTGGGAGCGCCCCACTTCTTCTCGAGGACGACGTTGCGGCCGCGCGGGCCGAGGGTCACCTTGACCGCGTCGGCCAGAGTGTTGAGTCCACGCTCGAGGCCGCGGCGGGCTTCTTCGTCAAAAGCAATGATCTTGGCCATGTGTGTTTCTCGTCCCTCCCGGACGTCGTGAAATGTCTGTGCTGGCACTCGACCGGAGCGAGTGCCAAGGTCGATTCTGGCACTCGCGGTGGACGAGTGCAAGCGACCGGCACGCGCTCCGACACGAAGGAGCCGCCGCCCGCACGAGGCGGACGACGGCTCCCGGGAGGCTCGGCGGTCAGGCCGGGCGGACCGATTCGGCCTGGGGGCCCTTCGACCCCGTGCCGACCTCGAACGCGACCTGCTGCCCCTCCTCGAGGACCTTGTACCCCGACATGTCGATCGCGGAGTAGTGGACGAAGACGTCCTGTCCGCCGCCGTCGACCGTGATGAAGCCGTAGCCCTTCTCAGCGTTGAACCACTTGACGGTTCCGTTCGCCATCTCTGTACTCCCCAGTGCTGTGATGCCCGCGGCACGAGCGATGTGCTGGTGCCTGGTCAGGAATACTAATCCGGCTATCGGCCCCGGGAGGGGCTGGAAAGGGCCTCGCGGGGAAGAGTTGCCCGGGATTCAACACGGAGGAAACGTGCCCGTAACAGAGGGCCCCGATCAGCCCTGCTCGGAGGCGTAATCGGCCCCCAGGACCACGACGACGGAGCCCGTCTCGACGAAGTCCTGCGAGAGCAGGACGGTCCCCGTTCCGAGCGAGTCGACGAGCCCGAGGGCCGCTCCCTCGAGCGCCGGGTCAGTGTAGTAGACGGTCGTGGCGGCGATGTCCTCGGTGTTCGCGTTCGCGACGGTCGGGACGCTCCATCCGGCCGTCGTCAGGGCGTCGCCGGCGCTGGCGGCGAGTCCGACGGTGGCGGTGCCGTTGAGGACGGCGACGGCGAGATCGGGATCGAGCGTCGCGGCGGCGGTCGGGGTCGCCTCCGCGGTCGCGGTCGGCGGAGTGAAGACGTCCGTGAACTGCACCCGGTCGTCGATGACCAGCAGCCCGATGAAGCCGAGCAGGACGATGACTCCGGTGGCGAGCGCGGCCCAGGCGAGGGCGACCGCGCGGGCGTGAGGGGCCGGCGGCCGGCGGTGGGCGCCGACGCGCGCCTCCGTCGCCGGGACCTCGTCGAAGCGGTCTCTCGGGTGCGTGTTCGACATCGGGGGTACGGCCGGCCTTCCGTTGGTGGACTCGAGCAGCTCGTCTACTCGAGGCGCCCGAGGCGTCGCGAGGCGCGGGCGCCGGCGCGCTGGTCGCGGATGCGCTGCAGCCGCGTGACGAGCATCGGGTCGTGTGCGAGGGCGGCCGGAGAGGCGAGCACCGCGCTGAGCACCTGATAGTAGCGGGCGGCCGACAGTCCGAACTGGGAGCGGATCGCGTCGTCCTTGTCCCCGGAGCGGGCCGTCCACTCGCGCTCGAAGGCGAGCACCCGCAGCTCGCGCTCGGACAGACCGGTGCCCGGTCTCGGGTCCGTCGTCCTGCTCATCCCTCCAGGGTAGGCAGGCCCACGGCCGCCGCCGGGGAGGCGCTCCGAACACCTCGTGACCGTGTCGCGGCATGGAGGCGGGGAGTCTCCTCCACAGCCCGCGGAGGCGGAATGGAGCCGTCGCCCCGGGGGTTGGACCAGGTGGAGGGGCGCGACCGCCCCCGTACACTGACGAGGATTCCGAGGGAGACCCATGTCGTCGTATTCCGTGAACAAGTCCGACGCCGAGTGGCGCGAGGAGCTCGACCGCGACCAGTACGCGGTCCTGCGCGAAGCGGCCACCGAGCGCCCGTGGACCGGCGAGCTGCTCGACGAGCACCGCTCCGGCCTCTACACCTGTGCCGCCTGCAGCGCCGAGCTCTTCAAGAGCGGCACCAAGTTCGACTCCGGCTGCGGCTGGCCGAGCTTCTACGAGTCCGTGAACCCGGACGCGGTCCAGCTGATCGAGGACAGCACCCTCGGCATGGTCCGCACCGAGGTCCGCTGCGCGAACTGCGGATCCCACCTGGGACACGTCTTCCCCGACGGCTTCGGCACGCCCACCGGCGACCGCTACTGCATGAACTCGATCGCCCTGAACTTCCAGGCCGAGGGCGAGTGACCGTGTCCTCCTCCCCCGTGCTCGAGGCCGTCCTCGCGCGCCGATCGCGCTCGAAGGTGACGCCGGAGGCTCCGGGGCACGACGAGATCGCGGCGTTCGTCTCGGCGGCGTCGCGTCTCGCCGATCACAGCTCGCTGCGCCCGTGGCGGGTCATCGAGATCCGCGGCGCCGCCCGCGACCGGGTCGGCCGCAGCTTCGCGGTCGCCTCGGGGGCGAAGAAGGACCCGCGGAAGTACATCGAGAAGACGCACCGCGCCTCCCTGCTGCTGGCCGTCGTGGTCAGCGTCAAGAAGTCGAAGGTGCCGGCCTGGGAGCAGGAGGCCGTCGCCTCGGGCGTCGCCCACCTCCTGAGCCTGCTGCTCGACGAGGCGGGCTGGGGTGTCTTCTGGCGCACCGGCTCCTACACGCGCGACAAGGCCGTGCGGAAGGCGCATCGCCTCGAGAAGGGCGAGGAGCTGCTCGGCTGGCTCTACGTCGGCCGTCCCGACGGGAAGATCGGCGGCCCCAAGCGTCCCGCTCCCGCCGAGCGGCACCTCAGCATCCTCGAGCCGTGAGACGCGGCGGGCCCGGATCCGGCCGGATCCGGGCCCGCGATAGGGTGGCCGGGCGCGCGAGCGCACCTGCCGACGTGGCGCAATTGGTAGCGCACCCGACTTGTAATCGGGCGGTTACGGGTTCAAGTCCCGTCGTCGGCTCAGGAGAGCAGAAGGCCCCGACCGCTGTGTGCGGTCGGGGCCTTCTGCATGCGCGGGGCTCGTGCGCGTCCGGGGCTCAGCCCGCGGCGGCCGGAGTCGGCTCGGAGGAGGCCGGAGCCTCGGTGGAGACCGGGGCGTCGCCGGGAGCCGGGGTCTCGGTCGACGCGGGCGTCTCGGTCGACGCGGGGGCCTCGGTCGAGGCGGGCGTGTCACTCGGCGCCGGGGTCTCGGAGGAGGTGGGCGCGGGAGTCGCCGACGAGTAGGAGTCGGCGGCGGCCGAGAGCACGAAGGAGCTGAAGGCGTCCGGGTCGGTCAGCGAGCCCGAGTACGCCTCGCCGTTGACCAGGACGGTCGGGGTGCCCGTGACAGCGGGCACGTCCGTGCCGGGCAGCGGACCCGAGGTGGCGCGCTCGGTCGCGGCGCGGACCCAGCTCACGAAGCTCTGGTCGTCGATGCAGGTGTTCACGGCCGCCGTGTCCTCGACGCCGGCCTGCGAGGCGTAGTCCTTCAACTGGTCGTCCGAGAGTCCGTCGGTCCCCTCCGCCGGCTGGTTGGCGAACAGCAGGGAGTTGAAGTCGAAGAACGAGTCGGGCGAGCGGTCCGCGACGCACGCGGCGGCGTTGGCCGAGCGCTCCGAGTACTTGGTGCCGTTGGAGCGGGTCGTGAGGATGGCGATCGGGTGGATCTCGACCGTCGCGGCACCGCTGGTCACCCACTCCTTGATCTGGTCGCCGTTGGTCTTCTCGAACTGGCCGCAGTAGGGGCAGAGGTAGTCGAGGTAGACACGGATGTCGACCGTGCCGGCAGAGGTGTCGAGCGCGCTGGGGGTGGGCGTCCCGTCGGCGGCGACGGCGCCGCTCGTCTGCGCGACCATGTTCTCGCCGATGACGACACCGTCGCTCGCCATGTTCGCCGGGCCCGGACCCGCGGGGCGGATGCTCGAGGTGACGGCGAAGACCACGATCACGACGACCGCGATCACGACGGCGGCGAGCCCGCCCTGCAGGGCGAAGCGGCTCACGCGGTCGCGGCGCTTCTGCTGCTCCCGCAGGCGGCGCGCCTTCTCTCGGGCGGCCTCTCGTCGCTGGTTCTTCGAGAGACGGTCGTTGGCTCCGCCGGTGGTCATGACAAGAACGCTCCGAATGAGAGAGGGGGAAGTAGGGGGTCGCCGGGCGCGACTCGCCGGAATCCTACGCGCGAGCCCTGGGAAACCTCCAAACGACGGATACGCGGTGCCCGACCGACGACTGTCGGCCCCGTGGCATACTGTGACGGTTGGTCGGAGTCGCCCACGCGATGATGACCATCACTTCCATTCACTCGGATCGTCCGGCACGTACCTGCCGGTGAAGGAGCAAGAACAATGGCGTCCGTAACTTTCGACCACGCGTCACGCGTCTACCCCGGGGCCACTCGCGCCTCCGTCGACAAGCTCAACCTCGAGGTGGGCGACGGCGAGTTCCTCGTCCTCGTCGGCCCCTCCGGCTGCGGCAAGTCCACCTCCCTGCGCATGCTCGCCGGCCTCGAAGAGGTCAACGAGGGCCGCATCCTCATCGGCGACCGCAACGTCACGGACGTTCCGCCGAAGGACCGCGACATCGCGATGGTCTTCCAGAACTACGCGCTGTACCCGCACATGTCGGTCGCCGAGAACATGGGCTTCGCGCTCAAGATCGCCGGCGTCAACAAGGACGAGCGCGCCGCGCGGGTCCTCGAGGCCGCGAAGATGCTCGACCTCGAGCCCTACCTGAACCGCAAGCCGAAGGCGCTCTCCGGTGGCCAGCGCCAGCGCGTCGCGATGGGCCGCGCCATCGTCCGCAAGCCCCAGGTCTTCCTCATGGACGAGCCGCTGTCGAACCTCGACGCCAAGCTCCGCGTGTCCACCCGCACCCAGATCGGCACGCTGCAGCGCCGCCTGGGCATCACCACGGTCTACGTCACCCACGACCAGACCGAGGCGCTCACCATGGGCGACCGCATCGCGGTCCTCAAGGACGGCCTCCTCCAGCAGGTCGGCTCGCCCCGCGACCTGTACGAGAACCCGAACAACGTCTTCGTGGCCGGCTTCATCGGCTCTCCCGCGATGAACCTGTTCCACGCGGACGTCACCGACGGCGGCGTCAAGTTCGGCGACACCGTCCTCCCGATCGCCCGCGAGGCGCTCGCGAAGACGAGCCAGAAGGTCGTCACGCTCGGCGTGCGCCCCGAGGACGTCACCGTCTCGACCCAGCCCGGCGGACTGCCGATCGAGGTCGACCTCATCGAGGAGCTCGGCTCGGACGGCTACCTCTACGGCCACACCGAGGTCGAGGGCCGCCGCACCGACATCGTCGCGCGCGTCGACGGCCGCGTGCACCCGACCGCGGGCGACCGCGTGTACGTGACCGCGAACCACCGCGTGCACATCTTCGACGCGGAGTCGGGCGAGCGCCTCTCCTGAGCCTCCTCCTGCACCGCACGCTGCCGCCGTCCCCTCCAGGGCGGCGGCAGCGTCGTCTGCGGCTCCCCCACCGTCCGACACGCGACACGAACGGCGCACCATGTCCGGCTCCCTGAACATCACCTCGGCCACCGTCGACCCGGCCCTGCTCGACCTGCCGTGGAACCTGCGGCTCGACGACTGGCCCGACGAGTACATCGCCGCCCTGCCGAAGGGCATCTCGCGGCACACGGTCCGCTTCGCCCACCTCTCCGGTCACGTCGTCGCCGTCAAGGAGACGACCGCCGAGATGTCGCGGCGCGAGTACGAGATGCTGAAGACGCTGCAGCGACTCGACGTGCCGTGCGTGGTGCCGGGCGCCGTGATCACGAACCGCACCGACGACGAGGGCGAGGCCCTGCCCGCCGTGCTGGTCACCCGTCACCTCAAGTTCTCGCTCCCCTACCGGGCGCTCTTCTCGCAGACGCTGCGGCCGGACACGGCGACCCGTCTGGTCGACGCGCTGGCGCTCCTCCTGGTCCGCCTGCACGTGATCGGCTTCTTCTGGGGCGACGTCTCGCTCTCGAACACTCTCTTCCGGCGCGATGCCGGCGCCTTCGCCGCCTACCTGGTCGATGCGGAGACCGGGCAGCTCTACTCGGGCGGCCTCTCGAACGGCCAGCGCGAGAACGACCTGGAGATCGCCCGCGTCAACATCGCCGGCGAGCTGCTCGACCTCGAGGCCGGCGGTCGCGTCGACGACGACCTCGACCCGATCACGGTCTCCGACGGCATCGTCGCGGCGTACCGCAGCCTCTGGAAGGAGCTGACCGGTGCCGAGTCGTTCGCGACCTCGGAGCGCTGGCGGATCAACGACCGCGTGAACCGGCTGAACGAGCTGGGCTTCGACATCGAGGAGCTCGCGATCAAGACCGACGAGGCCGGGTCCACGGTGCGGATCCAGCCGAAGGTGGTCGACGCCGGCCACCATCAGCGGCGGCTGCTCCGTCTCACCGGGCTGGACGCGCAGGAGAACCAGGCACGGCGCCTGCTCAACGACCTCGACTCGTACACGGCGACCTACGACAAGCAGGGCCTGGACGAGGAGATGGTGGCGCACGAGTGGCTGGCGCAGGTGTTCGAGCCGGTCATCCGCTCGATTCCCCGTGATCTCAAGGGTCGACTGGAGCCGGCCGAGATGTTCCACCAGCTGCTCGAGCACCGCTGGTTCATGTCGCAGCAGCAGGCGCGCGACGTCCCCTTGGCGGAGGCGGTCACCGCCTACGTGAACGACATCCTGCGTCATCGCCGCGACGAGGCGACGGTCATCGCTCCTCCCACCGAGGCGCTGACCCTCCCGAACCTCGTCCTCGACGAGTCCGGCGACGCCGAGCTCACCGACGAGGACGCCGACGTCGACTGGACGAAGAACGTCTGACCCCACCACCGCAAGAGGGCCCGTGCTGTCAGCACGGGCCCTCTTCGCATCCCCCCGGCTCGCTCGCCGCAGGCGGCGCCCCTGACATCCAGACCTGGAGCGCGGGTGCCGGCGCGGTGAGCTGCAAGGCGGAGGAGGAAGCGATACCGGCGGTATCGCGCCCGACGACAACGACGCAGATCACCGTGCCGGCGCCCGCGCTGTGAGCTGCAAGGCGGAGGAGGAAGCGATACCGGCGGTATCGCGCCCGACGACAACGCCGCAGATCGCCGTGCCGGCGCTCGCGCTGTGAGCTGGAAGGCGGAGGAGGAAGCGATATCGGCGGTATCGCGCCCGACGACAACGCCGCAGATCGCCGTGCCGGCGCCCGCGCTACTCGGAGGCGGAGCGGAGTTTGGAGATCTCGTAGAGCGCGACCGACGCCGCGATCCCGGCGTTGAGGGATTCGGTGGCGGAGCTGATCGGGATGGAGACGACGGCGTCGCACTGCTCGGTGACGAGGCGGGAGAGGCCCTTGCCCTCGCTGCCGACGACGACGAGGAGCGGCCGGTCGGCGAGTTCGAGGCCGGGCAGCATCACGTCGCCGTCGCCGTCGAGTCCGATGACGAAGACGCCCGCGCGCTTGAAGTCCTTGATCATGGCGGTGAGGTTGGACGCCATCGCGACGGGGATGCGTGCGGCGGCTCCGGCGGAGGTCTTCCAGGCGGCGGAGTTGAGGCCCACGGAGCGGCGCTGCGGGACGATGACGCCCTGTCCGCCGAACGCGGCGACGGAGCGGATGATCGCTCCGAGGTTGCGCGGGTCGGTGATGCCGTCGAGGGCGACGAGGAGGGGGACCGCTCCGCGGGAGACGCTGCGCTCGAGCAGGTCGCTCGGGTGGGCGTACTCGTAGGGCGGCACCTTCAGCACGAGGCCCTGGTGCACGGAGTCGGGGCCCGCGAGGCGGTCGAGCTCCGGGCGCATGACCTCGAGCACGGGAAGGCCGCGGGCGGTGGCGATCTTGAGCGCCTCCTTGACCCGGTCGTCCATCTCGATGCGGGTCGCCAGGTAGAGGGTGGTGGCCGGGATGCTGGCGCGCAGCGCCTCGAGGACCGAGTTCCGGCCCGTCACCATCTCGAAGTCGTCGCCGCTCTTGGGCTTGCGCGACGGGGCGGGGCGCCCCTGTCCGCGGGCGGCCGCAGAGAGGGCTCCGCCGGGACGGCCCTTTCCGCCGGCGGCGACGAAACGCTCGCGCGCGAGCTTCGCCTTGCCTGCGGGGTGGTAGGGCCGGTCCTCGGCCTTGGGCGTGGGCTTCTTGCCCTCGAGGGCCTGACGGCCCTGACCGCCGGAACCGACGGCCTTGCCCTTGCTCTTCTTTCGGACCGCTCCGGGGCGGCCGGGCTTATTCGCCATCGAGACTCCAATGCGCACCCGTCTGGGTGTCTTCGATCGTGATTCCCGCCGCGGCGAGATCGGTTCGGATGCGGTCGGCGCTCGCCCAGTCGCGCTGCTCGCGCGCGGTCTGGCGTTCGGCGACCAGGCGGTCGACCAGCACGCTGAGCGCGCGGTACGAGGGTTCGTCGTCGGAGCGCGCCCACTCGGGCGCCTCCGGGTCTATGCCGAGCACGGCCGCCATCGCGAGCACCTGGGTGCGCAGTGCCGAGACCGAGCCGAGGTCCTCGGCGTCGAGGGCGGCGTTGCCGGCGCGCACGGTCTCGTGCAGGACGCCGATGGCCTGCGGGACGGACAGGTCGTCGTCCATCGCCTCGGCGAACTCCTCCGGGACCACCGGCTCGCCGAGCGCGGCGAACCGCGTGCCGTCGAGGCGGCGGCGGGAGCGCTCGAGGAAGCCCTCGATCCGCTCCAGCGCCGCTTCGGCCTCCTCGAGGGCTCCGTCGTGGAACTCGAGGGTGGAGCGGTAGTGGGCCGAGCCGAGGTAGTAGCGGACGACGAGCGGGCGGGCCGCGTCGAGCAGCTCGGAGGCGAACACCGAGTTGCCGAGCGACTTGCTCATCTTCTGGCCGGTGACGGACACGAGGCCGTTGTGCAGCCAGTAGCTGGCGAAGGCGTGGCCGGCGGCGCTGGACTGGGCGAGCTCGTTCTCGTGGTGGGGGAAGCGCAGGTCGAGCCCGCCGCCGTGGATGTCGAACCGGGTGCCGAGGTACTTCGTCGACATCGCGGAGCACTCGATGTGCCAGCCGGGGCGGCCGGCGCCCCACGGCGAGGCCCAGGCGGCCGATTCGGGCTCCTCCGGCTTGGCGCCCTTCCAGAGCGCGAAGTCGTGCGGGTCGCGCTTGCCGCGCGGGTCGGCGTCGGTCGCCGCCTCCATGCTCTCGAGGCGCTGGTGGGTGAGCGAGCCGTAGTCCGGCCAGGACCGCGTGTCGAAGTAGACGTCGCCGGAGTCGTCGGGCGCCGGGTAGGCGTGACCGCGCTCGATCAGGGTCTGGATGAGCGTGATCATCTCGGCGATGCTCGCGGTCGCGCGCGGCTCGTAGGTCGGCGGGAGGATGCCGAGGGCCCCGTACGCGGCGGTGAACTCGAGCTCGACGCGGTAGGCGAGCGCCCACCACTGCTCGACCGGCGCGCCCTCGGGCGCCCGACGCCGCGCGTCCTCGGCGATGGCGAGGATCTTGTCGTCGATGTCGGTGACGTTGCGCACCAGGGTGACCTGGAAGCCGCGGTACGCCAGCCAGCGGCGCAGCTGGTCGTAGGCGAGGGCGGAGCGCAGGTGCCCGATGTGGGGCGAGGACTGCACGGTGGGTCCGCAGACGTACATCCCGACCTCGTTCTCGCGGAGGGGGACGAAATCGACGAGGGCCTGGGCCTTCGAGTCATGCAGTCGCAGAGTCACGCGGGCGAGTTTACCGGGCGGACCGCTCCCGGCCGGGTCGGCGGCTCCGCCCGGGGACTACCGGGCGACAGCGGGGGTGGGGAGGACGAGTGCCGTCGCGGTCGCGGCGACCCCTTCGCCCCGGCCGGTGAAGCCCAGCGCGTCCGAGGTGGTGGCGGCGACGCTGACCGGTGCGCCGAGCAGGTCCGAGAGCAGCCTCTGCGCCTCCTCGCGCCGCGGCGAGAACTTCGGGCGGTTGCCGATGAGCTGCACCGAGACGTTGCCGATGGCGAAGCCGGCGGCCTCCACCAGCTCGCGGGTCGCGCGGAGGAAGACCTCGCCGTGGGCGTCCGCGAAGCGCGGGTCGGCCGTGCCGAAGCGGGAGCCGATGTCGCCGAGACCCGCCGCCGCCAGGAGCGCGTCGCAGATCGCGTGGGCGACCGGATCGCCGTCGCTGTGCCCGGACAGGCCCCGCTCCCCCGGCCAGTGCAGCCCGGCGAGCCAGAGCGGCGACGCGTCGTCGAAGGCGTGCACGTCCGTGCCGATGCCGACGCGCGGCACGACGACGACGGGCGGCGGTGCGAGCACCTGCTCGGCGCGGGCCAGGTCCCAGGGGGTGGTGATCTTGAAGGCGAGCGGGTCGCCCGTGACGACGACCGAGGGACCGCCGCGCGAGGCGAGGAGCGCCGCGTCGTCGGTGAAGTCCTCCTCCGCCGAGGCGTAGGCCTCGTCGAGGAGCGAACGCGGGAAGCCCTGCGGCGTCTGCACCGCGGCGAGCTCGGAGCGGTCCACCGTGCCGAGGATCCCGCCGTCGGCGCGGATGCGCTTGATCGTGTCGGTGACCGGCAGACCCGGGATCACTCCACCGCCCGTCTCCCGGACCGCCGCGATCACCCGCTCGAACTGGTCGACGGGCGTGAGGGCGCGGGCGGCGTCGTGCACGAGCACCGTCTCGACGGCCGGGCCGAGCGCCCGGAGCCCCCGAGCGACCGACTCCTGGCGGCTGGCGCCTCCGGCGACGACGCTGACGGCGCCGTCCGGGGCGCCGGCGGCGTGAGCGAGAGCGGCCGTCTCCTCGAGGAGGGCGGCGGGAGCAACGACGACGATCTGGACCGGCTCCGCGAGCAGCAGCACCGTGCGCAGGCTGCGCTCCAGGATCGTCCTCCCCGCGCAGTCGACGTAGGCCTTGGGGCGCTCGCGACCGAGCCTCGTGCCGCTGCCGGCGGCGACGACGACGACGGCCGCGGTCGGTGCGCCGGCCGGACCGTTCAGGATGCGAGGACCTCGTCGAGGAGCACGGAGGCGGCGTCCTCGTCGGTCTTCTCGGCCAGGGCGAGCTCGGAGACGAGGATCTGGCGGGCCTTGGCGAGCATGCTCTTCTCCCCCGCCGAGAGGCCGCGGTCGCGGTCGCGGCGGGTGAGGTCGCGGACGACCTCGGAGACCTTGACGACGTCTCCGGACCCGAGCTTCTCGAGGTTGGCCTTGTAGCGGCGCGACCAGTTGGTCGGCTCCTCGACGACCTCGGCGCGCAGGACCTCGAACACGCGCTCGACGCCCTCGCGGCCGATGACGTCGCGGACGCCGACCAGGTCGATGTTGTCGGCGGGCACCTCGATGACGAGGTCGCCCTGCGCGACGCGGAGCTTCAGGTACGTCTTCTCCTGGCCCTTGATCGTCCGGGTCTTCACCTCGGCGATCGTGGCGGCTCCGTGATGGGGGTAGACGACCGTCTCTCCGACCTCGAACTGCATGCGACGTCCTTTCAGCGGCGGAAAGATTACCATGCGCGCCGAGCGGGACGGGAGTCCGGGCGGGCGGAGCCGCGGTGCTCGCTACGCTAGCCTGGTGTCGGCTCGTGCACAGTGAAGTCGCCCTGTCCGGGGCGAGCGGGGCCGACGATCTGGAGGTTCCTGTGAAGGCGCGTATCGCTGCATCCGTCGTTCTCGCGGTCGGCGTCGCCCTCGCTACCGCCGGCTGCAACCTCGTCGCCCCGCAGGCGACGCGCAAGATCTACGACCCGAGCGACGGAGTCGGCGCGACGATCGGCGATCTCGCCATCCGCAACGCGATGATCGTCTCGGACGACGGCGAGGCCGGCACCCTGATCGTGACGCTCGTGAACTCCACCGATGAGGCGCTGAGCGTCGAGGTGCAGTACGAGGGCTCCGCGGGCCGCACCAGCGACACCGTCGACGCCGTCCCCGGCCGCACCGAGGTCCGCCCCGACAGCACCGAGGCCGTCCAGATGGACGACATCGACACCATTCCCGGCGGCCTCCTCCCCGTCTACTTCCAGTACGGCTCCGAGCAGGGCAAGGAGCTCCTCGTCCCCGTCCTGACGAACGCCCTCGAGGCCTACTCGACGCTGACTCCCGCGCCCTCCGCGACGCCGACCGTCACCCCGACGGCCGACCCCGCCCGGACGCCCTTCGCGGCGACCGCCCCGATAGGAGAACACGCGTGACCAGCATCCTGCTCGTCGAGGACGAGAGCGCCCTCAGCGAGC
>NZ_PSUC01000083.1:0-16821 GCF_002931635.1 Rathayibacter sp. AY2B7
GCCGCGCGGGCGACGTCGTAGATGCTCGGTGCCCGCGACGCGGGCTTGTCTTCCGGCATCGGGCACCGCGGCTCTCTGTGATCGGCGCCTCCGACGCAGGACCGGGGCGCCCTCACGGGCGGCTCGCCCGTCCGCGGGCGCGTGTGAGCACACTTTACGTCCCTCGGCGCGGGGGCCTGCACACCGACGGAACCTCGACGGCTCGGACGGGTGCCGCTCCCGGATCGGCCGGACGTTCCGGCACCGCTGGTGCGGGCGCGCCGGAACGACGCGATCCGCGCCCCCGCCCCGCGGTCGTCGCAGCGGGTGGTCGCCGCGGTCGGGTCAGCCGTCGAAGACCTCGGCCGAGGCGAAGGCCGCATCGGAGCGGAGCACGGCGACGAGGTCCGCGGGACAGTCCTCGAAGGCCGTCCTCTCCGGACCGGCAGGCGTGTGCGCTCGGACGTCGACGACGGATCCCTGGGGCGCGACGGCGTCGGGCGATCACAGGCGCCGCCCTGCGGTCCGGGGTACTTTCCTCCGTGTGAACGACAGCGACGAGAAGTCCGGGAGAGGCTGGCGCATCGATCTCGGCGAGCCGCCGGAGAGCGTGTCCGGCGATGTCGTCGACGCTCTCGATCGGGTGTCCGCGGAATTCGCGGCATTCGGGAGCGGGACTTCCGGCGAGGGCGGAGAAAAGGCCGCGGCACTCCGCGGAGCCGCGCGACTCGGGGCCGGAGAGCACCGGCTCGCCGTCGCCTCGGGACTGACGCGGGAAGGCGTCCGCGCCTTTCTCGCGGGGGAATGACAAGCCGTCGGAGAGGCGGTTCCCTTGTGCCTCGACGAGCCGGCGCCGAAAGAAGAGAAAGGCGTCGAGAAGGCGCGGCATCCAGAGAGATCGGAGACGGCGAATGGACGACGAGGAGTGGGCTCGGAACCTTCTCGCGATGAAGCGCCGAGCACCGACGGATCAGGACGGCGCGACCGCGGAACGCCGTGACGCGATGCTGACGGCCGTCCTGCGGGAGCTGGGCGCGGTCGATCCGTACGGACTCGAGCCGGGTCGCGAGGACGGCGCTCCCCGCGACGAGTACGCGTCTGAGGCGGCCCCGATCGCGAGCACCCTCCTGCGCCGAGGACGGATCACCGGCGAGGAGCTCGACACCGTCTGGCGATTCTGGTTCGGCGAGCCGCTGAGCGCCCTGCTCGGCGACGGCTTCGCCCCGCTCCTGGCGCGGCTCGATCGGCTCGCTCCTCCCTCGGCGGAGGAGTGACGGGCGTCGGGTCCCGGCGGCGGAACCACCGCGATCCCGGCGTCCCGGCCAGCTCCGCCCAGCTCCGCCTAGCTCCGCTCGCGGAAGAAGCGAATGAGCTCGCGCAGGGCCGGGAGCGTCGCGCTCTCGGCCTCGGCGTCGTCGAGGTCGTCGAAGGAGGTGCGCAGCCCGGCGGCCTCGGCGTCGGCGGCGGACTCGAACGCCATCGACCACTCCGGGAACAGCCGCTCCCGGATCGGCTCCTCGAGGAGGGTGCGCAGCTGCGCGTGGCGCTCGTCGGCGGCGATGACGGCCATCCGCTCGCGCAGGACCTCGTCCGGCCCCTCGAGCACCTGGAGGAACCGGCCGTCGCGGTGCAGGAGCATGCCGGTCAGGCCGAGGCGCTCGTTGTTCGCGCGGCACTGGGCGAGCAGCGCGGGGAGGTCGGCGTCCGTGAAGCCGGCGGAGGTGCGGCTGGAGTAGACGAGGGAGAGCATGGCGTCCGTTCCTGGTGGGGGAGGCGGGCGCCTCCGCTCCCAGTGGACCACCGACAGCGCCTCCCGCACGGCCACTTCCGCCGGCGGCGGCGGGCTGCTAGAGCTAGCCGACCGTGATCGGAGCGGCGGACGGACGGGTCCCCTGCCGCATCCAGACGAAGAAGCCGACCAGGGTGAACGCGCCGTAGAAGACGTACATCAGCCCCGACGCGTAGTACCCGGCCGAGAACAGCAGCGGCACGCCGACCAGGTCGACGGCCACCCAGATGAGCCAGAACTCGGTCCAGCCCTTCGCCATGCCGTAGGTGGCGAGGACGGAGCCGACGAAGATCCACGCGTCGCTCCAGACCGGCTCGTAGGAACCGAGCGCGCGGAACACGGGGGTCAGCACCGCGGTGCCGCCGACCATCCCGAGCACCAGCAGGCAGCGGGTGCGCCACGACGCCCACCGCGGCTCGATCAGGGTGGCGGAGTCGTCGGGGCGGTGGGTCCACCGGTACCAGCCGTAGACGCTGACCAGGATGAACATCACCTGCCGCCCGGCCTGGCCGAGCAGGTTGACGGGGTTCGGAGTGCCGAACAGGGCGCCCATGAAGACCGTGAACAGCAGCACGTTGCCGACGAGGCCGACGGGCCAGGCCCAGACCTTCCGCCGCATCCCGCCGAGGGCGCTGAGGAGCCCGAAGACGTTGCCGATGACCTCCCGCCAGAGGACGGTCTGCTCGCCGATGACGATCTGCGCGTCGAACAGCCAGTGCACGAGGTCCACGAGGCCTTCTTCCTGAGTCGGGATGCCGGGTGGTGCAACCCTGCCCCATCCCGGGCCATTCCCGTCGCGGGCTGATGAGGGCGCCGCGCTCGAACCACGCTGGATCCCGCTCCGGGGCGGGGAGCGCGACCGGCGCCCCGTTGTGCCGTCGCGACCGTAGGCTGGCGGGATGACGTCCCGGGTGCGACTCCTGCTGGCCTCGTCGCACCCCGGGCCGACCGTGACGGTCACCGTGCTGGCGACCGTGATCGCGGCGGCGTCCGGGCATCCGCTCGGGCAGGTCGTGCTGGTGGCGCTCGCCGTGCTGCTCGGGCAGCTCTCGATCGGGCTCGCGAACGACTGGATCGACGCCGACCGCGACCGCGCGGTGGGGCGCACCGACAAGCCGGTCGCGCAGGGGCTGATCGGCGTGGGCGCCGTCCGCGCCGCCGCACTGGGGACGGCCGCGGCCGCCGTGGTGCTCTCGCTGCTGCTCGGACCGGTCGCCGCGGTCGCGCACCTGGTGCTGGTCGCCGCGGGCTGGGCCTACGACGCGGGGCTCAAGCGCACGGTCTGGTCGGTCGCTCCGTTCGTGGTCGCCTTCGGGCTGCTGCCGGTGGTGGCGGTGGCGGCGGGCGACGGCCGGCTCCCCGCCTGGTGGGCGATCGCGACCGGCGCCGTGTTCGGCGTCGCGATCCACTGCACGAACGTGCTCCCCGACCTGGTCGACGACGAGGCCACCGGGGTCCGCGGCTTCCCGCACCGCCTCGGCCTGCGGCTCTCCGGAGTCGTCGCCTTCGGGTCGCTGGTGGTCGCCGCGCTGCTCGTGCTCGTCGGACAGCTCGTCGGCGACCAGCCGGTGCGCGGGACGGGCGTGGTGCTCGCGGTGATCGGGACCCTCGTGGTGGTCGTGCTCGCCGCGGCGGGCATCCGCCTGGTGCTGACCGGCCCGCCCACGCGCACCCTGTTCCGGCTGGTGATCGCGGCCTCGCTCGTGCTGGTGGTCGAGCTCGGGCTGGCGGGCGCGCGGCTGGTCGGCTGACCGGCCGCCGGCGGTCTCAGGACCAGCGCATCGCGTAGACGCGGGCGAGCAGGTCCGAGGTCGGCAGGGCGAGGGCGGTGCGGAGGAACGCCTCGCGGCCGCGGTGCGCGAGCGTGCCGAGCGGGCGTCCGAGCGCCATGTTCGCCTCCGCCTGCCGCGCCGCGCGCCGGGCCGCGGTGGTGCGCCGCCGGGCGAAGCCGGGCCAGGGGCCGGCCTCGCCGCGGCGCACGGCACCGGCCAGGAGCGGGGCGAGCTCGGCGGCGTCGAGCCAGCCGAGGTTCATGCCCTGCCCGCCGATCGGACTGATCTCGTGTGCGGCGTCGCCGATGAGCACGACGCGGCCGACGCCCATCCGCTCGGCCTCGCGGCGCCGCACCTGGAAGCCGCTGAGCATCGAGCAGGTCTCCGGGTCGGCGTCGGCGCCCGTCCGGTCGCGGACAGCGGCGGCCAGGGCGCGCGCGGCCTCCTGGTCGGGGGCCTCCTCGGGCCGCCAGGCGGGGGCGCCGAGGGAGCGGTCGGGGCCGCTCAGGGCGACGTACCGGCGCCGGCCGCCCGGCAGCGGGAAGGACTCCACCACTCCGGCCGGGCCGACGTCGACCAGCGCGGTGCCGGTGAGACCGCCGGGCTCGGGGTCGGCGAAGTCCCCCATCACGTAGCGGTCCGGGTAGTCGCGGCCGGTGGTGCGGATCCCGAGCAGGTCGCGGACGGTGCTCCGGGCGCCGTCGGCTCCCACGACGAAGGCGGCGCGGACGGAGACCGGCTCGCCGCCCGGCCCGGTGCCGGTCGCCTCGACGGTGGAGCCGCGACGGAGCAGGCCGGTCAGCGCGACCCCGGGGCGCAGCGCGTCCGGGGACGCCGCCTCGAGGCGCTCGCGGAGGATCGCCTCCGTGCGGTGCTGGTCGAGGGTGACGACGTAGGGGTGCGTCGCGGAGGCGCGCGCGAACGAGAGCGTGCCGAGGGTGCGGCCCCGGCTGCGCGCGACGCCCTCGCGGACCCGGGTGGCCTCGGCCAGCACGGGAGCATCGGCGCCGACCGCGGCGAACGCGTCGAGCGACGGTGGATGGATGCCGATCGCCCGCGAGCCGCGCGGCACCGAGGAGCGCCGCTCCCACACCTGCACGTCCGTGCCCGCCCGTGCCAGGAGCGCGCCGAGCAGGAGTCCGACCGGACCGCCGCCGACCACGAGCACGTCCGTCTCCGCTGTCACGGGTCGAGCCTAGGGAGCGGCGGCGCGGCGGGCGAGGGGGTGCGCTCGACCGCCGCGCGTGCTCAGGGTGCGAGCGGAGGTGTCAGAGCGCGTCGACGGCGGCGAGGATCTCCTCGGTCTCCGTGCGCGTCGTGTAGTCGACGTGCACGTCCGCCGTGCGGACGATCCGGTCGGCGTCGACGACCAGGACGGTCGGGTACGGGACGGCCGGGGTGTCGTCGGCGTTGCTGTCCTTCACGGCGAAGCCGAGCGCGGTGTGCGCCTCCTGCGCGTCGCCGCTGGGGGCGGTGACGATGCCGAGAGCGCTCGCGAGCGTGTTGCCGGGGTCGGAGACGACGGTGAAGCCCAGATCGCCGTTCGCGACCGCCGCGCGCGACCCGTCGGGGGTCTGCGGGCTGATCGCGACGAGGGCGACTCCGCGCGACGCGAGCTCGGGGGCGAGGGTCTCGTTGTAGTGCTTGAGCGTGATGTTGCAGTACGGGCACCAGGCTCCGCGGTAGAAGACGAGGACGGCCGGGCCCGCGCCGAGGACGTCCGCGAGGTCGACGGTGTCGCCGTCGACGGTCACGACGGAGGCGGAGGGGAGCGCGTCGCCGGCGGTGACGGCTCCGCTCGGGGCGCCGGCGGCGACGAGGTCGTCGCGCTCGCCGGAGAAGACGGCGGCGAGCTCGGGGCCGACCGTGTCGTCGAAGCCGACGGTGAACTCGTCGAGCTGGGTGCGGACGGAGGTGCTGGTCATCGGAAGTCCTTCGGTCGTGACGGTCGTGGTCCCCCGTCCGGGAGCCTAGGCATGCGGGGGACCGGGCGCCGGGCGCCCGTCACGCGGCGTCACACGACGGCCGACGCGTGTCGGCCGGCGCGCGTGGGGACCGGCTCCGTCACTCCGTCACTCCGTCATTCCGGGGCGACGACCAGCTCGCCGCCGGCGGAGCGCGAGACGCACGGCATGATCCAGCGGTCCTGCTCCTCGGGGGTCAGCACCAGGTCGCGGTGCTCCGCCGTCCCGCCGACGAGGCGCAGGCGGCAGGTGCCGCAGGTGCCCGACTCGCAGGAGGAGTCGACGTCGATCCCGGAGGAGCGGAGCGCGGTGAGGAGCGAGCGGTCGGCCGGGACCTCCACGACGGCTCCGGTCGGCTCCCAGACGGCGGCGAAGGGGACGGCCCGGTCGCCGACGGCGTCGACGCCCGCGAAGTCCTCGACGTGGATCCGGCTCGGCCGCCAGTGCATCGTGACGGCGAGGACCTCGTCGATCAGCGCGGACGGACCGCAGCAGTAGATCCGGGCGTCGTCATCGGGCTCGGCGACGAGCGGCCAGAGGTCGAGCCGGCCGTGGATCGCGCTGTGGTGCACGAGGGAGCCGTCGGCGGAGAACTCGTCGAGCCACGCGGTGTCCTCAGGGGTGCGGCTGAGGTAGACGACCTGCACGGCCGAGCCCTGCGCCCGGAGCTCGGCGGCCATCGCGCGGATCGGGGTGACCCCGATCCCGCCGGCGATCAGGAGGTAGCGGGCGGCGGGCCGGAGGGCGAAGGTGTTCGCGGGCGGCGCGGAGGAGAGGACGTCGCCGACGCGGACGTCGTCGTGGAGGCTCCGCGATCCGCCCCGGCCCCCGGGCTCCCGGCGCACCGCGATCGCGTAATGCGACGGCTCCGCGGATCCCGGCTCGACGAGGCTGTAGCTGCGCCGCTCGCCGGAGGGGGTCGTGAGCGTGAGGTGCGCGCCGGCCGAGTAGCCGGGCAGCGGGGCGCCGTCCTCGCGCCGCAGCACGAAGCGGGTGACGGCCGGGGTGAGCGCCTCGCGCTCGGCCACCACGAGCCGCAGCTCAGCCACGGAGCACCAGCTCGTCGCCCACGCCGAGCGTGCCGCCGTCGAGGACCTCCGCGTAGACGCCGAGGAGCTCGTGGCCGTAGGTCTCGTGCAGCAGCCGGGGGACCGGCAGGTCGCGCCGACCGGTGCCCGGCTCGACCTCGGTCGCAGCGCACCGCTCGGTGGCCTTCGTGATCCGCAGCCGCAGCCCGCCCGCGCTCAGCTCGCGGCCGAGCAGCTCGAGCTCGCTCCACGCGGGCAGCCCCTCGAGGTGGATGTTCCCGCGGAACCGCAGCGGATCGACGCTCCGGCCGGTGCGCTCGGCGAGGTCGCGGACGCTGGCCAGGTTGATCAGCGAGACGTACTCCATCTCGACGTCGGAGTTGTGGGCGGTGTCGGTGTAGCGGCGCCCCGCGTCCTGGGCGATCACGGGCTCGACGCCGGGCGGCAGGTCGAGCACTCGGGCGGCGAAGGAGCGCAGTGCGGCCCGTCCGTCCTCCGCGCCCAGGTCGGCGGAGAGGACCCGGTGGCCGCGGACGTCGACGGTGAGCACTCCGCTGTCGGGGTCGAGGTGCGTGGTCAGGCCGGCGAGGCGGGCCTCGGCGACGAGGACGAAGTACTCGCGCTTGGAGATGCCGTGCCGCATGCCGGGCCGGTAGGCGCCGCCGGGGCGGGCGAGGGCGATCGTGCGGTCGAAGGGGACGCCGCGGCCGGCGGTGAGCTCGACGCGGGGGAGCGGCTGCGGGGTCAGGCCCTTCACCGGGTAGACGAAGAGGCCGTCCACGCGTGTCGTCATGCCCCCATCCTGGCGCATCGCGGGGGAGTCGGCAGGGCCGTCGCGGCGCAGGGGAGCGCGAGGAACGGACGCGGCGCCGTGCGGATCCTGCGAGGCCGCGGGGCGGATGCGCTCCGGCGGGCCTCGTCAGTACTGGAGCGAGAGGCCGACCAGGGGCGGGACGACGAGCGCTCCCAGCTCGACGATCGCGACGCTGGCGCCGACGCCGAGCGTGACGGCCGAGAGCAGCCGGGCGCGGTCCTTCCGCGCGACGCCGATGACGCCGACGATCGCGGTCGCCGTCGCGAGCACGAGCATCGTGACCCCGAGGGCGGCGAAGAGCGCCCCGATCTGCGCGGTGTCGAAGCCGCCCTGGAACGCGAGGACCGGGACGGCCGTGGTGAGCGCGGTCCGCCCGATCTGCGCGAGGACGAGGACGATCGCGAGGACGAGGCCGACGATGCCGACGACGTCGCGGGGCCGGGACGGAGGAGCGGGGACGGAGGCGGTCACGCCGTCGAGCCTAGGGGCCGCCGCCGCCGCGGGGAGAGCGGGCGGCGGGGTTCCGGCGGGGACGGACGGAGCGGGCTCAGGCCGCATGGCGGCCCCGGACGAGCGTGCCCTCCGCGATCCGCAGCACCCGGTCGGCCGACGCCTGCACCGAGAGGTCGTGGGTGGCGATGAGCGCGGTCGCCGATTCGGTCTGCACGACGGTGCGCAGCAGATCCATGACGGCCGCTCCGGTCGCGGCGTCGAGCTGGCCGGTCGGCTCGTCGGCGATCAGCAGGCGCGGAGAGCCGGCGAGGGCGCGCGCGAGAGCCACGCGCTGCTGCTGCCCGCCCGAGAGCTCGCCCGGGCGGGAGCGCCCGCGTCCGGCCAGGCCGACCAGATCGAGGAGGTGGGCGACGCGGTCCTCCCGCGCCCCCGGCTCCTCGCGGCGCAGGCGGAGGGGGAGGCCGACGTTCTCGGCGATCGTGAGGTGCGGCAGGAGTCCGAAGGTCTGGAACACGAAGGCGATCGAGTCGCGCCGCAGTCGGGTGCGCGCCGCCTCGTCGAGGCCGGTGACCGGCTCGCCGTCGAGCAGCACGCTGCCGGCGGTGGGGACGTCGAGGCCGCTGACGCAGTTCAGGAGCGTCGTCTTGCCGGAGCCGGACCGGCCGGAGAGGGCGACGATCTCGCCGCGGGGGACGCGGAAGGACACGTCGTGCAGGGCGGTCACGTCCCCCGCCGGGGTGCGGAAGCGGCGGGTGAGGCCGTCGACGACGAGCACGTCGGTCATCGGGCACCCCCGGCCGGTGCGGTGCCGCCGGGATCGGGAGCGGGCTCCTCGCGTCCGCCCGCCGCGCGCTGCGGCCACACCCCGACGTGATCGCTCTCGAGCGTCAGCCGCACCCGGTGGTTCAGCTCGAGCGCACGCCGGTACTCGGCGGGCAGCTGCAGGCGGCCGACGCGGTCGAGGACGGCGAACTCCTCCTCCGACAGGGTGGCGGCTCCGCTGCCGTCGAGCTCCTCCCTCCGGAGGGTCTCGGAGGAGATGCGGCCGTCGCGGATGGCGACCGTCCGCCGGACCTGCCCCGCCACCGCGGCGTCGTGGGTGACGATCACGATCGTGCAGCCCAGCGCCTCGTTGACCGCCCGCAGGGCCGCGAACACCTCGTCGCCGGTGCGGCCGTCGAGCTGTCCGGTCGGCTCGTCGGCGAGCAGCACCCGCGGCGCTCCGGCGAGCGCGACCGCGATCGAGACCCGCTGCTGCTCCCCGCCCGAGAGCTGGGCGGGTCGACGGTCCGCGTGCTCGCCCAGGCCGAGCATGCCGAGCAGCTCGTGCGCCCGGGCCGCCCGCTCCCGCCGTCCGCGGCCGGCGAGCGCGAGCGGCAGGGCGACGTTCTCGGCGGCGGTGAGGGCGGGCAGCAGGTTGTGGGACGACTGCTGGCGCACGAATCCGACCGTCGAGCGCCGGTACCGCACGAGCTCGGCTCCGCGCAGCGCGGTCAGGTCGTGGCCGGCGAGGCGGGCGCGGCCGGCGGTCGGGGCGTCCAGTCCGGACAGGATCCCGAGCAGGGTCGACTTGCCCGATCCGGAGGCGCCGACGATCGCGAGCACGTCCCCCTCGTCGACGAGCAGGTCCAGTCCCTGCAGGGCCTGGACCTCGACTCCGCCGGCGCGGAAGACGCGGACGAGGCTGTCGCAGGCGATGAGCGACTCCGCTCCGAAGTCGCCGGTCGTGGTCTGCGCGAGAGCGCTGGTGAGAGTCATGCTTCCTCCCCGGAACGCAGGATGTCGGCCGTGCGGACACGGCGGGAGAGCGGCACGTCGACCGCGAGGGCCAGCGCGAGGGCGGCGGCCGCTGCGGCGAGCACACCGAGCGGGAGCAGGAGGGGGACGGAGACCGCGGCAGGTCCGCCGACGAGGGTGTCCACTCCGAAGGCCGGCCAGGCGGCGGCGAGGACGACGGCAGCGGCCAGCGTCCCGCCGACCACGCCGCACAGCACCAGGGGCACGAGCTCGCCGGCGGCGAGCGGCAGTCCCGCGCGGTCGGGGAGGCCGAGGGCGCGGAGGAGCGCGAGGGTGCCCCCGCGCCGGCGCGCACCGAGCACGGTGGTCGCCAGGACGGCCAGCACCGCGAGAGCGCCGGTGGCGAGGAGCGACTGCACGGTCGCGTCGCGGACCCCGGACACCAGAGCGCCGTCGCGGCTCTCCGCGAGGACGGACGAGCGCAGGACCGCGCCGTCGGCCCGCGCGACCGGCCCGACGGCGAGCACCGTGCCGGCTGCGGGCTCGGCGCCGAGCGCCTCCGCCAGCAGAGCGCGGTCGACGACGGCGACGGGGCGGCCCACCCACTCCGCTCGGGGGATCGGCGGGCCTGCGACCCTCGCGTCGATCCGCACGCCGTCGATGTCGAGCACGAAGGTCCCGTCCCCGACGGTGCTCGCCAGGCGGCGATCGACCAGCACCGGGAGGGGACCGCCGGCAACCGGCTCGCTGCTCGGCGGGACCGCGGGCGGGTCGGAGCTCGGCAGTGCCTCGGGCGGCAGGACAGCGAGCAGTCGTGCGTAGTCGGAGTCGACGCCGAGGACCGTCGCCGTGACCTGGCTCGTCGGTCCCTCGGCCTGGACCCCGTCGATCCTCGAGAGCGCGGCGGCGGTGTCGCCCGCGGCGGCGAGCTCGACGGCCAGAGCGGGCCCGTCGGCTGCGGCATCGATCCGCAGATCAGCGCCGACCGCCCGCCACGAGGCCGACTCCTGCCCCGACGCGACCGTCTGCAGCAGCACCGTCGAGGCCACGGCGGCGCTCGCCGCGAGGACGACCGCGACCAGCGCCAGCCGCGAGGTCCCCTCCTGAGCGCTCGATCCGGCCAGCAGAGCCGCCGGCCCGCGGCTGCGGCGAGCGAGCCGGACGAGCGGCGCGGCAGCGAGCGCGGAGACGGGCGAGAGCGCGAGAGCGACCACCGCCGCCGTGAGCACCGGGGCGACGAGGGCCAGCGGATCGACGCCGGACGCGCCGGACCCGCCGCGGAGCGCCAGGACCGCCGTCAGTGCGGCGACGGACAGCACGCCGACCGCCGCGAGCCGCACAGCGCGCCGCCGCGGGGCGGGCAGGGGCCGCTGCAGAGGCCGGAGCGTCGCGACCACGGGCGAGACGACGAGGACCGTCGCGGCGGCGATCAGGAGGACGGGGGAGTGCGGTGGCACGATCAGCGCGGCGAGAGCGCAGCCGAGGGCGGTCACGAGCAGCGACTCGGCGGCGGCGTGCGCACCGATCAGGCCGAGGGTCGCGCCGTGAGAGCGGAGCAGCCCGATCTCGGCCCGTCGCCGCGCCGCCAGGGCCGTGCTCGCGAGCACCGCGACCAGCACCGCGACGCCCAGGAGCCCCGCGGCCAGGGTCGAGAGCTGCGCCGTCGCGGCGGACACGGCCGTGGGGAAAGCGTCGAGCGCCTCCTCGTAGCCCGACAGCGCGGTGACCGACAGGGGTGCACCCTCGGTGATGTCCGCGGTCGAGGTCTCGAGGGCGTCGATCGCGAGGCCGGCGCTCCGCTCGCGCTCGAGGTCGAAGCGGGCCGGGTCCAGACCCACCCGCACGGTGCCGAGCGCGGCCTCGGGCAGGAGCGGGCCCACTCGGTCGAGGGTGTCGGCTCCGGTGAGCACGGTGACCGCGGGCCGGGCGGCCCCTCCCCGTGAGGACGAGGAGGCGGGCTGCCAGAGTCCGGGCAGATCGGTCCAGGCCGCGCCGACCGGATCGGCGGCCTCGACGACGCCCGCGACGCGGAGGACCGGGCCCTGAGCGACGGTCAGCAGGTCGCCGACCTCGAGGCCGGTCGCGGCGGCGGTGGCGGAGGAGACGGCCACGTCCGCCGGGCCCTCGCCCGCGTCGTCCGCCGGCAGCGCCCCGGAGACGACGCGGAGCGCGTCCGACTCCGCCGGATCGAGGACGCCGAGCCGGACCTGCACTCCGCCGAGCGGGGCCATGGCGGACAGCTCGGGCCCGAGGATCCCGACGTGGATCCCCGATGCCACGGCGGTCAGGGCTGCGGGCAGCCGCTCGGGGACCTCGGCCGCGTAGTCGAGGAGGCGGCGGGCGGTGGTGGTGGCGTAGCCCGCGGGGTCGGCGACGGAGGAGCGCAGCAGCAGGTCGGCGTCCGTCCCGGCCGCGTCCACGGCCTCCGCGGCGGCGCGGTCGAGGGTGGTGTCGATCTGCACGGGCACGGCGAGTGCGAGCGCGGCCGTGACGGCGGTGAGGACGAGCACGCCGAGCAGGGCGAGCAGGTCGCGGCGCGCGCGGCGCAGGACGAGGAAGGCCGCGGCCACGACTCCGCTCATCCGTCCGCCCCCGCCCGGAGGAGGTCGGGCAGCGGGAGCCGCCGCTGCGCGAGCGCGAGGGCGAGGGAGACGGCCCCGAGCGCGAGGAGCAGGCCGATGGGCACGAGGGCGAGCGCCTGCCACGGGATGATCAGGGTGACCGCGTCTGCGCGTCCGGCGCCCGCGATCCGCGTTCCCACCAAGGCGAGGACCGCGCAGCCGGCGAGCAGGCCCGTGACCGCTCCTGCGAGAGCCGAGGCGATCTCGTCGGCCGTGAGCACGGCGAGCACGCCGCGGCGCGAGAGGCCGACCGCCCGCAGCTGGGCGGCCTCGAGCCTCCTCGCCCGGCCCACGGCGGCGGCTCGTGCGCCGAAGCCCGCGAGCGCGAGCAGGAGGCTCGCCCAGACGACGACCGCGGCGGTCGCAGGGATCTCGGCGCGCAGAGGGGCCGCGAGCATGCGCTCGGCGAGGGACCCGGGGGACACGGCGTCCGCGGGGACCCGATCGTCGGCCTCGCTCCAGTACTCGTCGGCGAAGGCGCCCGAGGCGCGGGCCTCGAGCAGCCGGTGGGCGAGGGCCCTGGCGTCGACGACGATCGTCGACTCCGCGCGCGAGGTGGAGGGGAGGCCGGCGGCGAGCGCGTCGAGGTCGTCGCCGGTCGCCGCTCCGGGCACTCCGGCGGTCTCGCCCGCGACCCGCAGCACGACGGGCGTTCCTGCGACGAAGGCGGTGAGGTCTGCGCCGGGGATCACGTCGAGGTCGTCCGCGAGGGCGGCCGGGAGGACGGCGCCGATCGGAGCGCCGGCGTTCCAGCCCACGGCCCCGTAGGTCAGCGGGGGCGGGAAGAGCTGGGCGCCGACCGTGATCCGCAGAGCGTCCGCTCCCACCTCGACCTCGGGCGGCAGCGAGACGTCGCCCTGCACGGAGCCCGCCCAGGTCGCGGCGTCCGTGAGCGCGACGGGAGCGGCGCTGCCGTCGGCTCCCTGCGCGGACCACTCGTCGAGAACGACGTCGACGCCGACGGCGCCCTCCGTCTCGGCGCCGCTGAGGGTCGCGGTCACGCCGACCAGCCTCAGATCGCCGGAGGAGTCGAGGGCGCTCGAGGTCACTGCCGCAGGCTCGGCGGGGGCGGTCAGCGCGCCCAGCGGCACCGGAGTCAGCGCTCCCCGCGCGTCGGCGAGGATCGCGGTGAGCGCGACCTGGAGCCCGTCCGGACCCGTCACGACGGCCCGGGCCTGCAGGGCGGCGGTTCCGCGGGGGAGGAGCGGACCGGTCTCGTCGAGGTCGCTCGCCGGCAGCGCCTCCTCCAGAGCACTGCCCGAGGTGCGGACCTGCTCGTCGGGGCTGTGCGCGAGCAGGCCGCGGGCGGTGGCGTCGAGCGCGAGCAGCTGAGCCGCGGAGCCGGGCGCCTCCGCTTCGACGCCCTCCTGCAGCTTCTTCGCCACCAGGCTCTGGCGGCGGAGCACCGGAGACGCCGTCGTCGACTCGTCCAGGCGGGCGGGGGCCCCCACGGC
The DNA here is from genome assembly GCF_002931635.1 of Rathayibacter sp. AY2B7. Lineage (NCBI taxonomy): Bacteria > Bacillati > Actinomycetota > Actinomycetes > Micrococcales > Microbacteriaceae > Rathayibacter > Rathayibacter sp. AY2B7. The sequence goes on from NZ_PSUC01000083.1 coordinate 13,612, forward strand.
GACGGCCGCCTCCTCGCGGACCGCCTCCTGCCAGGTCGCGCTGGTGCCGAGCGCGATTACCGAGGCGCCGACCGTGAGTGCCACCAGCACGACGCCCGAGGAGCGGCCGGAGCCGCGGGCCGCGAACCAGCCGGCCAGGGGAGCGACCGCGCCGCGGGAGCGGACGGCGAGGGCCGCGACCGGCCGGGCGCACGCATCCGCCAGCCGCGCCCCGACGATCGCGAGCCCGCTCAGCAGGACGGCGGGGGTGAGCGCGAGGAGGAGGTCGCCGCTGCCGACAGGGCCGGCCGCTCGCCAGACCAGCAGCGCGGCGACGACGACGACGACCGCCTGGCCCGCCGCCGCGAGGGGCGGCCGGACTGCGTCCCGGCCGGCGGGCCGCAGCAGGAGCAGGCCCACGACGGCCGCCACCGCGACGGCGCAGAGCACGACCGGGGCGTCCGGCAGCACCCAGCGCGGCAGCCCGGCGGCGTCGAGCGGGGGCGCGGAGGCGACCAGGGCGTGCAGCAGCACGCCGCCCCACGGGCTCGCCGCTGCGATCGCCACCGCCACCGCGAGAGCGTCGACCGCGACGGTGACCAGGCGCTGGAGCCCGGTCGCTCCCCGCTCGCGCAGCCGCTCCAGCTCCTCCGCCCGCGACTCGGCGAGGAGGCGCGTGACGGCCGAGGCCGAGGCCGCCAGCACGACCACGAGCAGCAGGGCGACGACGAGCGCCGCCGCGCGGGTGGTCGCGAGCCCGGCCGCGACGTCGTAGAGCGCGGTCGGAAGCCCGGTGTCCACGAAGAGCGTGCCACCCGGCGGCGCGGCCGCCAGCGCGATCGCGGTCTCGGCGTCTCCGGCGGCCGAGCGCAGAGCGGTCAGTCCGTCGGCCCCCGTCTGCGCGAAGGAGGGCCGCTCGACGGCGAGCAGCTGCGCCGGGGCGATCCCCGACGCGTCGACTCCGCCCGGAGCGGCGAGCAGCGGACCCACGGCGTGGACCGGCGAGTAGAAGGAGCGGTCCGGCTCGGGGAACCCCTCGGCGTCGCCCTGCGCGAGCAGTGGGTCGTTCTCCCAGAAGGTGCCCGCTCCGGCCCGGTACACCGCGTCGATCCGGAACCCGGATCCGCCGAGCACCAGAGTGCCGCCGACGGTCAGGCCGAGCGAGCGCGCGGCGCTCTCGGGCAGCGCGACGCCGGGGGCGGCGGTGGGCCAGGAGCCCGCGACCAGCTCGGCCTCGGCGCCGGGGTCGTCGAGCTCGGCGAGGAAGGAGTAGACGCCGTCCGGCGTGGTCGCCCAGTCGGAGGTGGCCCAGCCGGTGCTCGTGAAGGAGACGCCGGGTCCGTAGCCGGCGCGGGTGGCGGCGTCGACGTCCGCCCGCGACCCGGCCACGGGGCTGGAGGGCTCGAGGACGCGGACCGTCACGTCGACGCGGTCGGGCGGGAGAGCGCTGAGCGCTCCGCTCACTCCGCTCTGCTCGGCCGAGCGCACCAGGAGGAAGGCGCCGCAGAGCACGGAGCCCGCGACCACGGCGACGGCCAGCACCAGAGCGAGCAGGCCCGACGAGGTGCGCCAGCGGCGCAGGGCGAGCGCGCCTGCCCAGAGGGGCAGCGATCCGGACGCGGAGACGACCGTGCACCTCCATCGGTGAGCGTGATCAGGCGGCGGCACCGCGAGGCGAGTCTAGGACGCGCTCCGACTCCTGCGCGACGGATGTCGAGCACGATCGGACGTCGTCGGGACGTCGTGCCCTGTTCGCCCGCCGCCCCTTGCCCGCGCGCGACTCTGCGCGCACGCTGGAGCCATGACCGCGTGGAGCCCTCTCGAGATCGTCGGAGCCGTGGTGATCGCCTTCGCGCTGATCGGGCTCGCCGTCGCGGCCGTGGCGGTCGGAGCGGGCGACGAGATCGCGTTCGTCGGCGTGCTCGTGGCGTTCGCCGTCGCGGTCACCGGGTTCGGCCTCCACATCGCCGGCCGGCAGGCGCGCTACCGCCGCGACAACCGCTGACCGGGAGGCGCTCCCGCCGCCGCGACCGCCGGCAGGTCAGTGCCCGAGCTCCACCAGCAGCACGCCGGCGATGATCAGGCCGATCCCGCCGAGCATCGTCCAGGTCAGCGGGTCCTGGAACAGCCAGCGCCCGAGCACCGCGGTCAGCGCGACTCCGACCGCCGCCCAGATCCCGTAGGCGACCCCGATCGGCATGCCCTGGGCGAGCGCCCCGGCCAGCAGCGAGAACGCGACGACGTAGCCGACTCCGACCACGACGTACCAGCGCTTCCGGCCGTCCGTCGCGGGCTTGAGGCTCATCGTCGCGGCGACCTCGGTGAGGATCGCGCCCGAGAGCAGCAGCCAGGCCATCAGTGCGCCGCCCGGCGCGCGGCCTGCGCTCGCTGCGAGCCGATCTCGACCATCAGCACGCCTGCGATGATCAGCACCAGCCCGACCGTCATCACGCCCGTCAGAGGCTGCCCGAAGAGCACGGCCGCGAGGACCGCCGTCAGCGCGACGCCGCACGCGCCCCACACGCCGTAGGCGACTCCGATCGGCATGCCGGCCCTGAGCACCCGGCTGAGGAGGACGAACGCCGCCAGGTAGCCCGCCACCACGAGCGCGTACCAGCCCGGCGACTCGATCGCGGCCTGGAGGGCGAGCGACGCCGTCACCTCGGTGAGGATCGCGCCGGTGAGGAGCACCCAGCTCATCGCGTGCCGTCGGATCGGGTCATCCGGCCAGCGTAGGGCGGGCGCGGAGGCGCGCGCCCGCGGAACGAGAGCGCAGTGCCCGGAGACGGGGTGGGAACGATCGTTCTCCGGGCAGTGGCGCGCTCACCGCGCGAAGTGCTCGCGCACCTCCGCCTGCCAGCGCTCGCGGTCCTCCTCCGTGATGAACGCCGCGTCGAAGGAGTTGAGCGCCAGCTGCTCGAGCTGCGCGTCGTCCATCCCCAGCTCCTCGACCAGGGCGCGGTAGTTCTCATCCACGTAGCCGCCGAAGTAGGGCGGGTCATCACTCGAGACCGTCACGACGAGTCCCTCGCGGAGCATCGCGGGCAGCGGGTGGTCGGCCATCGTGTCCACCGCGCGCAGGGCGACGTTCGACAGCGGGCACACCGTCACCGGGATGCGGCGCTCGCGGAGCATCGCGACGACCTCCGGGTCCTCCATCGCGCGGATCCCGTGGTCGATCCGCTCGACCTTCAGCAGCTCGACGGTGGCCGCGACCGTCTCCGGCCCGCC